>JBKPQU010000462.1:0-19265 GCA_046734255.1 Actinomycetota bacterium | reverse complement strand
CCGGCTACGAGGCGATCCGCGCCCGGCTGGCCGACGAGCTCGGGATCGACCCCTCGGCGCGGTTGCAGGCCGAGCATCTCGCGGTGCTGCGCGGGGGGGCCGACCAGCCCCTGACGCCTGAGCCGCCCGGCGCCGCCGTCCCGGTGGCTGTGCCCAGGCCGCCCGAGGCGCCCCCGCGCACCAACCTGCGGGCGCAGATCAGCGGCTTCGTCGGGCGGGACGAGGACCTCGCCCGGCTGGCCGGTCTGTGGTCCGGCGCGCGCCTCGTGACGCTGACCGGTCCCGGTGGAGCGGGCAAGACCCGGCTGGCGGTCGAGGCGGCGGCGGGCGAGGCGCCGGACAACCCCGACGGCGTGTGGCTGATCGAGCTGGCCCCGGTCGCGGACCCGGCGGATCTGGCCCAGGCCGCGCTCTCGGCGCTCGGTGCGAGGGAGGCGGGCCTGATCTCGCAGCGCGAGCCGCCGATCACATCGCGCTCGGCGGCCATGTCCCCGCGGGAACGCCTGACCGAGGCGCTGGCGGCGAAGCGGACACTCCTGGTGCTGGACAACTGCGAGCACCTCGTCGCCGACATCGCCGACCTCGCCGCCGAGCTGCTGGCCCGCTGCCCGCATCTGCGCATCCTCGCCACCAGCAGGGAACCGCTCGGCGTCACCGGGGAGGTGCTGCACCCGGTCGTCCCGTTGCCGCTGCCCGGGCCCGGTGCGGACGCGGACCAGGCGCTGCGCTCACCGGCCGTGCAGCTGTTCGCCCAGCGGGCGGCGGCCGTCCGGCCCGACTTCACCGTGGACTCCTCGAGCGCCCCCGCCCTCCTGTCCGGCGTCGTGCGGATCTGCCGTGCGCTGGACGGCGTCCCGCTGGCGATCGAGCTCGCCGCCGCCCGCTTGCGCGGGATGACGGTGCAGCAGGTGGCGGACCGTCTGGACGACCGGTTCCGGCTGCTGGAGCTGGGCAGCCGCGCGGCGCCGCCGCGGCACCAGACGCTGCGGGCGGTGGTCGACTGGAGCTGGGATCTGCTGGAGCAACCCGAGCGGGTGCTCCTGCGACGGCTGTCCGTGTTCGCGGGCGGCGCGAGCGCGGAGGCGGTCGGGCAGGTCTGCGGCCGGGGCGACGTCGCGACGGATTCCGTCTACCTCCTGGCCGCGCTGGTCGACAAGTCGCTGGTGGTCGCGAATCCGCAGGCGGACGGCCAGGTGCGGTACACGATGCTGGACACCGTCCGGGCCTATGCCGCGGAGCGGCTCGAGGAGGCGGGGGAGACCGCCGCGCTGCGCAGCCGGCACGCCGGCTGGTTCCTGGACCTCGTCGAGCGGGCGGAGCCGCTGCTGCGGACCGGCGCCCAGTTGCGCGCCATGGAACTGCTGTCGGCCGAGCGGGAGAACATCAACGCGGCCTTGCGCTGGGCGGTGGACGGGGGGCACGCCGACGTCGGCGTCCGGCTGGTCGGCGCGCTCGGCTGGTACTGGTTCCTGCGCAGCATGCGGGCGGAGAGCGCGCACTGGTCCGAGCTCGTCCTGGGCCTGCCCGAACAGAGCCCACCGGAGGTCCGGGCACGGGTCCTGGCGACCTCGGCCCTGTCGGCCGCCAGCGGCGGCGTCGACCTCGAGCGCGCGCAGCAGCGACTGGTGCGGGCCGTCAAGCTGGTGGAGGACCTGCCGCCGAAGAGCGCCGCCAACCTGCACCCCGCGCTGGCGATGCTGCCGGCGATGTCGAAGCTCTTCCTGGGCGACGACGTGGGCACGCGCGAGGCGCTGGAACCGCTGGCACACCATCCTGATCCGTGGCTGCGGTCGGGCGCGGTGATGATCCGGGCGGCCGTGATGATCAATCTGGGCGAGGCGGGCGAGGCGCGGGCGGGCTTCGAGTCCGCGCTGGCCGGGTTCCGGGAGGTCGGGGACCGTTGGGGCATCGGCAACTCCCTGCTCCCGCTTTCGGAACTGATGGCCTACGACGGGGAGCCGGCGGCGGCGATCGAGGCGCTGGACGAGGCCCGGGAGGCGTTCACCGGGCTCGGTGACCGGGAGGATCTCGCCCAGATGCTGGCCCGGCAGGCGGCGATCAGGGTGCTGACCGGCGACGTCGCGGGCGGGCAGCGGGACATCGAGGCGGCGGCCGAGATCGCCCGCGATGTCGGTGCGCCGGACCAACTGGTGATGGTGGCCTCCGCGCGGGCCGAACTGGCGCGATGGAACGGGCAGCTGTCCGAAGCACGCGAGCATGTGACCGTCGCGCAGCGGCTGCTGGAGGCGCACGCCATGGTCGCCTTCCACCAGGTCCGGGCAGTGCTGTTCGGCACAATCGCGTATGTCGAAATTGCCGCCGGGAAGCGGTCGACGGCCAGGACGCTGGCGGGTCAAGCACTGGCGGAGGCGCTGGCCTCGGGGGATGGTCCAGTGATGGCCAGGATGGTGGAGCTGCTGGCCCGGTTGGCGCTGGACGACGGCGACCCCGAGCGGGCCGCCGAGCTTCTCGGGACCGCCCACCGGCTGCGCGGCGGGCCGGACCTGATCAACCGCGACGGCGTCGCCGTCGCCACCCAGGCCGAACAGGCTCTGGGCGAGGCGGGTTTCTCCGCGGCTCGCCGGCGCGGCCTGGAGCGCCCCCGCTCCGCCTCCGTCACCGAGCTCACGGCCGTCGCCGCTGACCTCGCCCAGCCGACTTCCCCCGACCGCGACCCGGCCTGATTCGGTCTTCCATTCAGTCTTCCCCGAGCGCTGCTCACCGCTAGCCGCGACGGCGGAAGGCGATCAGGCAGAGCGGGGCGAAGACGGCGGCGATGGCCGCGGCCCAGACCAGCGCCGCGGCGGCCGGTCCGGCGACCGGGCCGCCGGCCAGGAGGCCGCGCATCGCGTCGGTCAGCTGCGTGGCGGGGCTGATGTCCACCCAGACCTGCAGCCAGTCCGGCATCGTCGAGGCCGGGACGAAGGCGCTGCTGGCGAACGTCAGCGGGAACAGGACGACGAAGCCGAACAGCATCACCTTCTCCGGGGCGTCGACGAGGACGCCGACCAGGAGCGCGCTCCACGAGAAGCACAGGGCGAACGTCACGAGCAGGCCGAAGGCGGCCAGCACGGCGAGCGGCGAGGTGCCTACCCGGAATCCGATCGCGATCCCCACCACGAGCAGGATCGCCATCGACCAGGCCTGGCGCACGAGGTCGGCCACGATCCTCCCGGCGAGCGGCGCCGACCGGGCGATCGGCAGGCTGCGGAACCGGTCGAAGATCCCCTTCGTCAGGTCGGTGTTGATCGCGACCGCGGTGTTCAACGTGAGGAACAGGGCGTTCTGCGTGATGATCCCGGCCAGCCCGAACTGCAGGTAGGCCTTCGGCGAGCCGGCGATCGCGCCGCCGAGCACGAACGCGAACAGCACCACGAACATCAACGGCTGCAGGCTGAGGTCGCCGAGCTCCATCGGGTTGTGCCGGATCTGCACGAGGTTGCGCCACGCAATCGTCATCGTGTGCCGGGCGGCAGCCAGCGGGCTCACCCGTCCGGGCAGCGCCCCGGTCGTGGTGCCGCCGGGGGCGGCGGCCGGGGCCTCGGTGCCGACGTCTGCGGTGGTGGTCACGCGCTCCTCCTGGTCGTGCCGCTGGTGTCGCTGGTGTCGCCGGTGCTCTCGGCACGGGCGGTGAGGCTGAGGAACACCTCGTCGAGGGACGGGCGGCGCAGCGACAGCTCGGCCAGCTCGACGCCGTCCTCGGAGAGCCGACGCAGCACGGTCTGCGCGAGGCCGGGGACGGTGGCGGGTACGCGCAGCGTGCCGGCGCTGGCCTCGGCGTGGGCGCCGGCCTCCTCGGCCAGCACGCGCGCGACGACGTCGGCGTCGTCCGGCCGGGCGGGGGAGACCTCGAGCACCTGGCCGCCGATCCTGTTCTTCAGCTCGTTCGGCGTTCCGGTCGCGACGACCAGCCCGTGGTCGACGACGACGATCTCGTCGGCGAGCGCATCGGCCTCCTCCAGGTACTGCGTGGTCAGCAGCACCGTGACGCCGCCACGGACGTGACTCCTGATCACTTCCCAGAGCTCGGCCCGGCCCCGGGGGTCCAACCCGGTGGTCGGCTCGTCCAGGAACAGCACGTCCGGGTGCCCGACGAGGCTGGCGGCCAGGTCGAGCCGGCGGCGCATGCCGCCGGAGTACGTGCGCACCGCGCGGCCGGCCGCGCCGTCCAGGCCGAACTCGCCCAGCAGGGTGACGGCGCGCCGCTTGGCCTCCGCCCGCGGCAGGCCGAGCAGCCGGGCGACCATGACGAGGTTCTCCACTCCGGTCAGCTGCTCGTCGACGGCGGCGTACTGGCCGGTCAGCGCGATCGAGGAGCGCACCTGGTGCGGCTGGGTGGCCACGTCGTAGCCGGCCACGCTCGCCTGCCCGGCGTCCGCCCGCAGCAGCGTGGTGAGGATCCGGACCATCGTGGTCTTCCCGGCGCCGTTGGGCCCGAGGACGGCGTGGACCGTGCCGGTCCCGGCGTGCAGGTCGGCTCCGGCCAGAGCGGTGGTCGAGCCGAAGCGCTTGACCAGTCCCTCGGCGCGGATCGCGTGGTCCATCACAGGTCCCTTCGTTCGGGTGGCGGTTCCGGGGGCAACCATGCACGGTGGCGCTGACATCCCGATCACGACGCGCTGGCGGGGCTCTTGCCCGCTGGAATCTCGCTGGCATCCGGCTGTCAACCGGCTGACACCCCGCCGATATCCCGCCGGTCCCTCTGGCACGGCACCCGCTGCGGCCCGGGCCAGGCGTGACACACTCGACGCCGTGAGTGCCCGCTACGACTGCGCGGTGCCGGAAGAACGCGAACGGGGGATCAGCCGGGCCGTCTCCGCCACCTCGGCCGGGGAGCTGGTCGTGCTGCCGACGGACACCGTCTACGGGGTGGGCTGCGACGCGTTCTCCCCCTCGGCGGTCAACGCGTTGCTGGCCGCCAAGGGCCGGGGCCGGGACATGCCGCCCCCGGTGCTGGTCGGACACGCCCGCACCCTCGACGGCCTGGCGATCGACGTCCCGGACACCGTGCGGGAGCTGGCCGACACGTTCTGGCCGGGGGCGCTGACCATCGTCTGCCGGGCGCAGCCCAGCCTGGACTGGGATCTCGGTGACACCTTCGGCACCGTCGCGATCCGGATGCCCCTGCACCCGGTCGCCCTGCAACTGCTCGAGGCCACCGGGCCGATGGCGGTCAGCAGCGCCAACCGCAGCGGACGGCCGGCGGCGATCAGCTGCGACCAGGCCGAGGAGGAGCTCGGCGAGGCGGTGTCCATCTACCTGGACTCCGGAATGTCGCCAGAAGGCCTGCCCTCGACGATCGTGGACGGCACCCGGGACGTGCCACGCGTGCTGCGGCTCGGGGCGCTGCCCCTGGAGCGGCTGCGCGAGGTTGTCCCGGAGCTGGCGAGCCGCGAGCCCGAGGCGGCCGACCGCGAGTGAGGGAGTACCTCTTCGTCTTCCTGGTCGCCGCGGCGGTGACCTACCTGAGCACGCCGATGATCCGCCGCCTGGCCCGCCGGATCGGGGCGATCACGCCGGTGCGCGACCGGGACGTGCACTCGGTGCCGATCCCCCGGATGGGCGGCGCTGCCATGCTGCTCGGCCTGACCGCGGCGTTCGTGTCCGCAGGCCAGATGCCGTTCCTCTCCCGGGTCTTCGCCGTGTCGCACGCGCCGTACGCCGTCCTGTTCGGCGCCGCCGCGGTGTGCCTGCTCGGCATCGCCGACGACCTGTGGACCCTGGACGCGGTGACCAAGCTCGCCGGCCAGGCGCTGGCGGCCGGGGTGATGGCCTGGCAGGGCATCCAGCTCGTGTCGCTGCCGGTGGCCGGGGTGACGATCCCGTCCGCGGGCATGCTGGTCGCGCTGACCGTGCTCGCGGTGGTCGTGACGATCAACGCGGTGAACTTCGTCGACGGACTGGACGGGCTGGCCGCCGGGATCGTCGGGATCGCCGCCTCCGCGTTCTTCATCTACTCCTACCTGCTCTCCCGGGACATCTCCAACCAGAACAACCTCGACGACTTCTCCTCGCTGGCATCGCTGATCACCGCCGCGCTGGTCGGCTGCTGCCTGGGCTTCCTGCCGCACAACTTCAACCCTGCACGGATCTTCATGGGCGACAGCGGCTCGATGCTGATCGGGCTGCTGCTCGCCACCTCGACGATCGCGATCACGGGCCAGGTGGATCCCAGCGCGGTGTCGCAGGCCAAGATCGTGCCGGCGTTCTTCCCGCTCGCCCTGCCGCTGGCGGTCCTCGCGCTGCCGCTGATCGACCTCACGCTGGCCGTGGTCCGTCGCACCCGGGCGGGGCGGATGCCCTGGCAACCCGACAAGATGCACATGCACCACCGGCTGCTCGCGCTCGGCCACAGCCACGCCCGAGCGGTGTTGATCATGTATCTGTGGACCGCGACCGTCGCGTTCGGGGTGGCCTCGGCGGCCTTCGTCCCCCCGGCGACGGCGCTCGGGCTTGGCGTGGTCGCGGTCTCTGTGTCCGTCGCTCTCACGCTGGGGCCGCTGCGCGGGCGGAAACCGCCTGCGGCGCACAAGCGGGAGCGGGTGCAGGCCGTCAGCGGGCAGACGCGATGACCCGCGATGACACGGCTGCGGTGAGCACGCCGACCACGGTCAGCACCGGCACCGCGGATCCCGCGGGACAGCTGCTGCGGCTCTGCCTCCCGGCCACGGCGGTCGCGGTCGGGGCGTGCGTGATCGTCGGTGCGCTGAGCGGCTGGTCCGCGGCGGGCAGCGCCGCGATCGGCGGGATGCTGGCCATCGCGCCGCTCGCCGGCGGCGTGATCCTCATGCGCCGCTCGGCGCGGTGGCAGCCGCTGGCCGTGATGGCCGCGGCCGTCTCGGCGTACGTCGGCGTGGTGTTCGCGCTCGGCCTGGCCTGGGTCCTGCTCACGCCGGTTTCCTGGCTGTCGCCGAACCACATCGCGGTCACGATCGTGATCAGCACGGTGACCTGGGTGGTCGCGCAGGCGTTCGGGTCGGCTCGGCTCCGCGTGCCCGCCTTCGATCCGACGTCGGTCAGCGACCCGCAGCAGGACAGCCCGCATGCACCGCGAACCGAAGACCCCACGGCCACGCGGGCGAACCGGAACGGCGCAGATCACACCGGGTGATTACGCGCTGTCGCTGATAGGCTTTCGGCGATGGTCGAGGAGGCTCCGCGCCCGGCCGCACCCGGCGATTCCGACCAACCGGTGTCCGAGGTCGCGGCGTGGACGGTCCTGTCCTACGTCATCACCGGTCCGTTGCTCTACGGCGGGCTGGGCTACCTGCTCGACCGCTGGCTGGGCACGCGGTTCCTCGTAGCCGTGGGTCTGGTGGGCGGGATGGCATTGGCCATCTACCTCGTGACCGTCCGATACCGTACGCGATAACCAGGCCGGCCGGCGGCGCTCCGCAGCGGCGCCCATAACTGTCAGTGAGGAGATGCCTGTGGGCCCGCTGCTCGCTGTCCGGACCGACGAATTCGTCGCTCCCGATGTCTCCGATTTCTGGCAGCCGATCATCGGCGACGGCCCGTGGGCGATCACGCGTGCCTGCCTCCTGTTCACGCTCTCCGCGGTGATCATCGCGTGGTGGCTGCTCGCCAGCACCCGACGGATGACCGTCGTACCCGGGCGGATGCAGTACTTCACCGAGACCGTCTACGGGCTGGTCCGCAACTCCCTCGCCCGGGACCTGATCGGCAGCCACGACTTCCTGCGGTTCGTGCCGTTCCTGTTCACGATGTTCGTCCTGATCCTGCTGAACAACTTCTTCGGCGTGGTTCCGCCGTTCCTGTTCCCGACGATGAGCCGGGTGGGCTTCCCCGTCGCGCTGACGTTGTACGTGTTCGTCCTCTACCACTACCTGGGCATCCGCAAGCGCGGGGTGGGCGGCTACTTCAAGAGCCTGCTTCCCAGCGGCGTGACCGGCCCGCTCGTGCTGTTCATCTACCCGCTCGAGTTGATCACCTACTTCTTCACGCGCCCCGTCACGCTGGCCCTGCGGTTGTTCGGCAACATGTTCGCCGGCCACCTGCTGCTGCTGCTGTTCATCACCGGCGGGGAGTTCCTGGTCGTGGAGGGCCAGGGATTCCTGATGAAGATCGCAGGTGGGTTCTCCTACCTGATGGCCTTCGTGATGACCATGTTCGAGATCCTGGTGCAGTTCCTCCAGGCCTACATCTTCACCCTGCTCGCCGCCCTGTACATCGCCGGCGCACTCGCCGACGAGCACTGACACACGACGCGGTCGGCGCCCTGCCGCACCGCACCGCACGCTCCCGGTGCCTCCTCCACCCGAGGCCGATCGGGGCCGAACAGAAGGGAACGGGAAGCATGCAAGGAAACATCGCGATCCTTGGCTACGGCCTGTCCGCCATCGGCCCCGGGATCGGCGTGGGCCTGGTCTTCGCGGCCTACCTCAACGGTGTGGCCCGCCAACCCGAGGCGCGCGGCATGCTGCAGCCGATCGCCTTCCTCGGATTCGCGCTGACCGAGGCACTGGCGATCTTCGGTCTGGCCCTCGCCTTCGTGTTCCGGTAAGCCGCGGGCAACCCAGAAACCGGGAGTGACCGTGAACGCCATCGCCAGCGCCCTGCTCGCCGCCGACGACCAGACCGGCTGGGGCACGAAGGCGCCCATCATCCCGCACCCGAGCGAGACCATCACCGGCCTGGTGATCTTCGCGATCCTCTACTTCGTGGTCGCGCGGCGCGTGGTGCCGCGTCTGGAGGAGATCTTCGCCGAACGCTCGGCGGCGATCGAGGGGGGGATCGCCAAGGCCGAGGAGGCGCAGCGCGAGGCGGCCGAGGCGCTCGCGCGGTACCGCGCGCAACTGGAGGAGGCGCACGGTGAGGCCGCCCGGATCCGCGCGGACGCCCAGGCCCAGGGCGCCCAGATCATCGCCGAGATGCGCGAGCAGGCCCAGCGCGAGGCGAGCCGGATCAGTGAGGCCTCGCACGCGCAGATCGAGGCGGACCGGCAGCAGGCGGTCGTCCAGCTGCGGCACGAGGTCGGCCGGCTGGCCAGCGACCTCGCGTCCCGGATCGTCGGTGAGTCGCTGGACGACGACCAGCGGGCGAACCGGGTGATCGAGCGCTACCTGGACGAGCTCGACAGTGCCCCGAGCGCGTCCGGCCGGGGCACCTGATGCGCGGCGCCAGCCGCGACTCCCTGGCCGCGGCCAGGGAGCGCCTGGAGGCCCTGCTGGACACCACGGGCACCGATCCCGCCGCGCTCGGGGAGGACCTGCTCGGCGTCACCGGTGTGCTGGCCCGCAGCGCCGGCTTGCGGCGGGCGCTGACCGATCCCTCGCGCAGCCGGGAGTCCAAGGCAGAGCTGGTCGGGCAGATCTTCGGCGGCAAGGTGTCCGGCGCCGCGGTCGACCTGCTGGCCGCGCTGGCCGGTTCGCGCTGGTCGGTCTCCGGCGATCTCACCGACGCCGTGGAGGGGCTCGGCGTGGACGCCGTGCTCGCCGGCGCCGAGAACTCCGGCCGCCTGGACGCCGTGGAGGATGAGCTGTTCCGGTTCTCCCGGGTGGTCGCGGCCGACGTCGGCCTGCGCGACGCCTTCTCCGCCCGTTCGGAGGGCAGCGAGCGGAAGGCGGCGCTGGTGGAGCAGCTGCTCCGCGGCAAGGCCGCGCCGGAGACCGTGCGGCTGGCGGTCCAGGCCGCGGTGGCGCCGCGCGGGCTGCGCACCGAGCAGGTGCTGGAGAACTTCGTCGAGGCGGCGGCGTACCGGCGCCGGCAGCTGGTCGCCGAGGTGATCAGCGCCGTCCCGCTGACCGAGAGGCAGCGCGAGCGCCTCGGTGCCGCGCTGCGGCGGATCTACGGCCGGCCGATCCGGCTGAACACCGACGTCGATCCGGCGGTGGTGGGCGGCCTTCGGGTGCAGCTGGCCGGCGAGGTGATCGACGGCACCGTGCTGGCCCGCCTGGACGACGCCCGCCGCCGGCTCGCCGGCTGACCCACGAACGACGACAGACCCACCCGGGCGCGACAGCCCGCCACCTGACCGCAAGCACGAGAGCACGAGAGAGCAGGGATCCCGATGGCCGAGCTGACCATCCGCCCGGAAGAGATCCGGGAGGCCCTTGACGCCTTCGTCCAGTCCTACCGCCCCGGCGACGCCGCCCGCGAGGAGGTCGGCCGGGTGACCGAGGCGATGGACGGCATCGCCCAGGTCGAGGGGCTGCCGAGCGCGATGGCCAACGAGCTGCTCAAGTTCGAGGACGGCACGCTCGGCCTGGCGCTCAACCTCGACGTGCGCCAGATCGGTGTGGTCGTCCTCGGCATCTTCGACAAGATCGAGGAGGGCCAGGAGGTCCGCCGGACCGGTGAGGTGCTCTCGGTGCCGGTCGGTGACGGTTTCCTCGGCCGGGTGATCGACCCGCTGGGCGAGCCGCTGGACGGGCTGGGCCCGATCGAGGCCGAGGAACGCCGCGCGCTGGAGCTGCAGGCGCCGACGGTGATGCAGCGCAAGGACGTGCACGAGCCGCTGCAGACCGGGATCAAGGCGATCGACTCGATGACCCCGATCGGCCGCGGCCAGCGGCAGCTGATCATCGGCGACCGGCAGACCGGCAAGACCGCGATCTGCATCGACACGATCCTGAACCAGAAGGACAACTGGGCCTCCGGCGACCCGGCCCTGCAGGTGCGCTGCATCTACGTGGCGATCGGGCAGAAGGGCTCGACGGTGGCGTCGGTCCGTCGCGCCCTGGAGGACGCCGGGGCGATGGAGTACACCACGATCGTCGCCGCGCCGGCCTCCGACGCGGCCGGGTTCAAGTACCTGGCGCCGTACACGGGCTCGGCGATCGGGCAGCACTGGATGTACGCCGGCAAGCACGTGCTGATCATCTTCGACGACCTGTCGAAACAGGCCGAGGCCTACCGGGCCGTCTCGCTGCTGCTGCGCCGCCCGCCAGGGCGAGAGGCGTACCCCGGCGACGTCTTCTACCTGCACTCCCGGCTGCTCGAGCGCTGCGCGAAGCTGTCCGACGACATGGGCGCCGGCTCGATGACCGGCCTGCCGATCATCGAGACCAAGGCGAACGACATCTCGGCGTACATCCCGACGAACGTCATCTCCATCACCGACGGGCAGATCTTCCTCGAGTCCGACCTGTTCAACGCCAACGTCCGCCCGGCGATCAACGTCGGCGTCTCGGTGTCCCGCGTCGGCGGCGCGGCGCAGACCAAGGCGATGAAGGCGGTCTCAGGGTCGCTGCGGGTGGACCTTGCGCAGTTCCGCGCGCTGGAGGCGTTCGCGATGTTCGCCTCGGACCTCGATCCGGCCTCTCGGGCGCAGCTCGGTCGCGGGCAGCGGCTGGTGGAGTTGCTCAAGCAGCCGCAGCTGTCGCCGTACGCGATGGAGGAGCAGGCGGTCTCGATCTGGACCGGTACCTCCGGCAAGCTCGACGTCGTTCCGGTGGAGGACATCACCCGCTTCGAGCGGGAGTTCCTGGACCACCTGCGGCGCAACACCCAGATCCTGCAGACCATCCGGGAGACCCGGGCGATCGACGACGACAACCAGAAGGCACTGGACGACGCGATCGCCGCGTTCACCCGGGAGTTCCACACCGGTGAGGGCAAGCCGCTGGCCACCGTCGGTCGGGAGCAGCATGAAGCCCTCGACGAGGGCGAGGTGGAGCAGGAACAGATCGTGCGGCAGAGGCGCGGCTGAGGCGGGGCCGGCAGATGGGAGCGCAGCTGCGGATCTACCGCCAGCGGATCCGGACCGTCCAGGCCACGAAGAAGATCACCCGTGCCTTCGAGCTGATCGCGACCTCGCGAATGGTCAAGGCCCGGGCCCGGATGGCGGCCTCGGCGCCGTACGCGCGGGCGATCACCCGCGCGGTCTCGGCGGTGGCCACCTACTCCAACGAGGATCACCCGCTGACCCAGGAGAAGAAGGAGGTCCGGCGGGCGGCGATGCTGCTGATCACCAGCGACCGCGGCCTGGCCGGCGCCTACTCCTCCAGTGTGATCAAGGAGGGCGAGCAGCTGGCCGAGCTGCTGCGCGGGGAGGGCAAGGAGGTCGTGCCCTACCTCACCGGCCGCAAGGGCGTTGCCTACTACCGGTTCCGCCACCGCGAGATCGCCGGGGAGTGGGTCGGCATCTCCGAGGCGCCCACCTACGAGGCGGCCGAAGAGATCTCCGAGACCCTGATCTCGGCCTTCCTCGCCGAGGAGAACCCGGTCGACGAGATCCACATCGTCTTCACCCGGTTCGTGAACATGGTCACCCAGACACCGGAGGTGATCCGGCTGCTCCCGCTGGAGGTGGTCGAGGGCGAGGAGCCGCCGGCCCCGGACGAGGTGCTGCCGCTGTACGAGTTCGAGCCGTCCGCCGCCGAGGTGCTGGACGCGCTGCTCCCGAAGTACGTCACCGCCCGGATCTTCTACGCCTTGCTCCAGGCCGCGGCCAGCGAGCTGGCATCCCGGCAGCGGGCGATGAAGTCCGCGACCGACAACGCCGACGACCTGATCCGCCGCTACACCCTGCTGGCCAACACCGCGCGCCAGGCCGAGATCACTCAGGAGATCAGCGAGATCGTCGGCGGGGCGAACGCGCTGGCCTCCGCGGGCGCAGAGACATGAGGCCCGCACCGACGTCTGCACGACGTCTGCACCGATCAATACCGACCGCCGTCGGCCGAGAGAGTGAGTGAGACAGCCATGACAGCCTTTGCCTCGCAGGCCACGCAGACCACTCCCACGGGCGCGGGCCGCGTGTCGCGTGTCATCGGTCCCGTGGTGGACGTTGAGTTCCCGACCGACGAGATGCCGGCGCTGTACAACGCGCTCAGCGTGGAGGTGACGCTCGGAGGCGAGCGGCGGACCCTCACGCTCGAGGTCGCCCAGCACATCGGCGACAACATGGTGCGGACGATCGCCATGCAGCCGACCGACGGCCTGGTGCGCGGCGCTCCGGTCGCCGACTCCGGCGGCCCGATCACGGTTCCGGTCGGCGACGTCACCAAAGGCCACGTCTTCAACGTCGAGGGACGCCCGCTGAACCTCAAGGAGGGCGAGGAGCTCACGGTCGAGGAGCGCTGGCCGATCCACCGTCCGGCCCCTGCGTTCAAGGATCTCGAGCCGAGGACCGAGATGTTCGAGACCGGCATCAAGGTGATCGACCTGCTGACGCCGTACGTGCGCGGCGGCAAGATCGGCCTGTTCGGTGGGGCCGGGGTCGGCAAGACGGTACTCATCCAGGAGATGATCTACCGGGTCGCGGAGACCTTCGGCGGGGTGTCGGTCTTCGCCGGGGTCGGCGAGCGCACCCGCGAGGGCACCGGCCTGATCGGCGAGATGACCGAGACCGGCGTGATCGAGAAGACCGCGCTGGTCTTCGGCCAGATGGACGAGCCGCCGGGAACGCGCCTGCGGGTGGCGCTGGCCGCGCTGACGATGGCGGAGTACTTCCGCGACGTCCAGGAACAGGACGTGTTGCTGTTCATCGACAACATCTTCCGGTTCACCCAGGCCGGGTCGGAGGTCTCGACGCTGCTCGGCCGGATGCCCTCGGCGGTGGGCTACCAGCCGACGCTGGCCGACGAGATGGGCGTCCTGCAGGAGCGGATCACCTCGGTGCGCGGCCACTCGATCACGTCGATGCAGGCGATCTACGTGCCCGCCGACGACTACACCGACCCGGCGCCGGCCACCACGTTCGCCCACCTGGACGCGACCACGGAGCTGTCCCGGCAGATCGCCTCGCTCGGCATCTACCCGGCGGTGGACCCGCTCACGTCGACCAGCCGGATCCTCAACCCGGCGACCATCTCCGAGGACCACTACAACACCGCGATCCGGGTGAAGCAGATCCTGCAGCGGAACAAGGAGCTGCAGGACATCATCGCGATCCTCGGCGTCGAGGAGCTGTCCGAGGAGGACCGGATCATCGTCAACCGGGCCCGCCGACTCGAGCGCTTCCTGTCCCAGAACACGTTCGTGGCCAAGGTGTTCACCGGTCTGGACGGCTCGTTCGTCCCGCTGGACGAGACGATCGACGCCTTCACCCGGATCTGTGACGGCGACTACGACCAGGTGGCCGAGCAGGCGTTCTTCATGTGCGGCGGCCTCGAGGACGTCGACCGCAAGTGGTCGGAGATCCAGAAGCAGACCGGGTCCTGACCCGCGGGGGGCTCCCCCCGGCTACCGATACTCCGTGGGGCCACCGTTCGTGGGGCGTTTCGCGGCGGTGAGCGGTAGCCATTCGGAGCATGGGTGGCTCCGCGGAGCATGAGCACGCCACTCGCCCGGCTGCGTTCTTCTGGGCGGTCTTTGCTCTGGGCGGTCTTACGGGCGTTCCCGTTCGTGCGTAGAAGCGACGCGCCCGCGCGGGTGCCCCTGCAGGTGCACGCGCGGCATCGCTATCCTGCACCCTTGGACGCCCTTCTCCCCCTCGGAGGTCCGCGGTGCCGTTGCAGGTCGAGTTGGTCAGCGCCGACCAGAGGGTCTGGTCGGGCGAGGCCTCGATGGTCGTGGCCAAGACGACCGAGGGCGACATCGGCGTCCTCCCCGGGCACGCGCCCGTCCTGGCCGTGCTGGTGGCCGGTGAGGTGAGGATCTCGGCGGAGGCGGGCGAGTCGGTCGTGGCCGCCCTCGACGGGGGCTTCCTGTCGGTCGAGCACGACCGGGTCACGGTGGTCTCGGACTCGGCGTCGCTGCGGACCGGCTCCTCGGCCACCTGATCAGCGGGCGGCGGCGTGTCGGACATGGTCATGCCGTTGACGCTGGTCGCTGTCCTGCTCGTGATCGTGCTCGTGCTGCTGCTCGTGATCGTGGTGCGGCGCTTCCTGCTGACCCGGGACCTCGGGTCCTTCGACTGCTCGCTGCGCCGGGAGCGCGGCGGGCATTCCACCGGCAGGTGGATGCTCGGGGTGGCCCGCTACGGCACGGACCGCCTGGACTGGTACCGGCTGTTCTCGATGAGCCCGCGACCGTGGCGCTCCTTCGCCCGCGCGCGGCTGATGATCCTCGAGCAGGGCCGCCCACCGAGTGGTGAGGGGTACTCGATGATGCCCGGCGCGGTGATCGTGAGATGCGCGTACGGGACCCTCGTGCTGGAGCTGGCGATGACCGAGTCGGCTTACACCGGGCTGTCCACCTGGCTGGAGTCCGCCCCGCCGGGTCCGCGGACGCTGCTCACCTGACCGCCGGTCGGCCGGCGACCCGGGCGGTCACCCGGGCGGTTCGCCCTCGCCGGCGGGCCGGCCGCCGCCGGGTTGCCAGAGGACGTCGCCCGGACCGGCGTTGGCTCTGCGGCAGAGGATGAACAGCAGGTCGGACAGCCGGTTCAGGTAGCGTGCCGCGGCCGGGTTGACCCCGCCGTCCGGGCCGGTTCCGTGCGCAGCGATCGCCGCCCACGTGCTGCGCTCGGCCCGTCGCGTGACGGTCCGGGCCACGTGCAGGTAGGCCGCGGCGGGCGTCCCGCCCGGCAGGATGAACGAGCGGAGCGGCGCGAGGTCGGCGTTGTAATGGTCGCAGGCGGCCTCGAGCTCGGCGACGTACTCCTCACGGATCCGCAGCGGCTGGTGGCCGGAGGTGGCGTCGGCCAGCGGCGTCGACAGGTCCGCTCCGACGTCGAACAGGTCGTTCTGCACGCGTTGCAGCAGGCGGACGACGCCGGCGTCCAGGCCGCCCTCGCCGTCCTCGGCGGGCGTGCAGGTGGCGAGCACCACGCCGATCGCGCTGTTGGCCTCGTCGACGTCGGCGTAGGCGGCCAGCCGTGGGTCGGTCTTCGCGGTCCGGCTCATGTCGCCCAGCGTCGTCTGACCGCCGTCGCCGGTCTTCGTGTAGATCCGCGTGAGGTTGACCATCGGGCCAGACTATGCCGCGCGGTGCGTGAGCAGCCCCCTACGATCGGGCACCGTGGAGGCGTTCAGGGTCATCGGCGGGGGACCGCTGCACGGCGACGTCCGTGTGCCGGGAGCGAAGAACAGCGCCCTGAAGCTGATGGCCGCGTCCCTGCTCGCGGAGGGGACCACCACGCTCGTCGACGTCCCGGACATCGTCGACGTGAAGATCATGGCCGAGCTGCTCGGCAGGCTCGGCTGCGACGTCGGCTACCAGCCCGGCCGCGGTGTGGTCTCTATCACGGTGCCCGAGAAGCCGGGCCACCGCGCGGACTACGACCTGGTGCGCGCGATGCGCGCGTCGATCAGTGTGCTCGGGCCGCTGGTGGCCCGGGGCGGGATCGCCGACGTCGCCCTGCCCGGCGGTGACACGATCGGCTCGCGCGGGCTGGACATGCACGCAGCCGGCCTGGAGGCGATGGGTGCCACCGTGCGGCTGGAACACGGCTTCCTGGTCGCCGAGGCGCCCCGCGGGCTGTCCGGGGCGACGCTGCGCCTGGACTTCCCCAGCGTGGGAGCGACCGAGAACCTCCTGATGGCAGCCGCGCTGGCGGAGGGCCGCACGGTGATCGACAACGCGGCGCGCGAGCCGGAGATCGTCGACCTGTGCCGGATGCTGCGCCGGATGGGCGCCGGCGTCGAGGGCATCGCGACGTCCACGGTCGAGGTGGAGGGCGGCCGCGACCTGTACCCGGTGGAGCACCGCGTGGTGCCCGACCGGATCGTCGCCGGCACCTGGGCGTTCGCCGCGGCCATCACGGGTGGGGACGTCGTGGTCCGCAACGGCGAGCCCGGGCACCTGGGCGTCGTGCTGGACAAGCTGGCCGCCTGTGGCGCGCGGATCAGCGCGCTGGACGACGGGTTCCGGGTGGAGGGGCCGAGCCGCCCGCGGGCGGTGGACGTCGCGACGCTGCCCTACCCGGGGTTCCCGACCGACCTGCAGCCGTTCATGATCACCCTGGACTCGGTGGCGGACGGCGCGGCGATGGTGACCGAGAACCTCTTCGAGGCGCGGTTCCGGTTCGTGCACGAGATCGCCCGGCTGGGCGCGCACGTGCGGGTGGACGGCCACCACGCGTTCGTCCGCGGCGTTCCCCGGCTGTCCGGAGCGCCGGTCGAAGCCCCGGACATCCGAGCGGGAGCCGCTCTGGTGATCGCCGGTCTGGTCGCCGACGGGGAGACGATCGTGCACGGCGCCGACCACGTCGACCGGGGGTACGCCGGCTTCGACCGCGCGCTGCGCGGCCTGGGCGCCGAGGTGCGTCGCGTCGGCGTGCCCGACCCCAGCTACGCCTGATCACCATCAGCCCGCCTCAGCCCTGCTCAGCCCCGCCTCAGCCCTGCTCAGCCCCGCCTCAGCCCGGCGCCCCCGGCGTGCCGGGCGGTGGGTCGCGGAGCAGGACGCGGGCCATGTCGGCGTCCTCGGGGAACACCAGTACCCGCGGCCCCTCGGTGGTGGGGGCCAGCGTGGCGCGCAGGCCGGCGTCGACGAGCCGGCGTCGGACCATCTCCGCCTCGACGAACGTCGGTGGCGCGGCCACCGGGACGAGCACGCCGTACTCGTGCTCGCTGCCGCGCCGGGGGCGGCGCTCCACCAGCGAGCTGCCGTGGCCGAACGCCCAGCGCAGGAGGAGGGCCAGGACGCCGACCACGCCCAGCGCCAGCACCGGCGCCAGCACGGACGAATGGTCGCCCCACACCACGTGACCAGTCTCCTCCAGCCGGGAGGGATTGATCGGTAGTCACAGTTTGCTCACGATCGGCGTCGCCCGGTTCGATCGGGCGCGTAGGTCTCCGTGCTCTGAGTAACCTAGCGTCGCGGTGTCAACACCAGCCGTTCGTGCTCCGTGGTCGGGGGGATCGATCGCGGACGTGCCCCCTGATTCGACGGCCGCCGATCGGGAGTCGGGCGCCGTCGAACCGGCGGGGGCGTGGGGGTCGGCACCGCGCAACAACTGGCATGGAGGGGAGTGATCCGGCCATGGGGCGGAGGCTGGAGATCGAGACGGTCCGCCACGGTGAAGAGTTGGTGCTCGCCGGTCGGCTGGACGCACGCAACGCCCCGACCGCACGCGCCGTGTTGCACGACGCCGTCAACGACGGCGTGGGTGACCTCGTTCTGCGGGTCTCCGAGCTGGAGATCTGGGACTCCACCGGACTCGGCGTGATCGTCGGGGTGGAGCGGCGCGCCCGCCGCGTGGAGCGGCGGCTGGTGCTGGACGGCGTCCAGCCGCGTGAGGCACGCCTGCTGCGCGCGACCCGGATGAGCCGGGTGCTCGGGCTGGGGGTCGAAACCCCGGTGGGGTGACCCGCGCCGTCGGGGGGACGGTGCGCCGGATGCGATAGTGCTGCCGTGCGAGCGGCTTTCGACGTCTTGGCGCTGCTGCTCGTCGCGGTGGCGGTCGCGGTCGCCGCCTCCCGGCTCGGGAGGTCCACCCCGCTCGTGCTCACCGCGGCCGGGTTCGCGCTGTCCTACCTGCCGGGGGTTCCGACCTACCCGCTCGACCCCGAGATCGTGCTCGTCGGCATCCTGCCGCCCCTGCTGTACGCCACCGCGCTGCGCACGCCCTGGGTGGACCTGCGGCGCAAGAAGCGCTCGATCGCGCTGCTGTCGGTCGTGCTCGTCCTGATCACCGCGCTGGCGGTGGCCTGGGTGGCGATGCTCCTGCTGCCGGGGCTGCCGTTCCCGGTGGCGCTCGCGCTGGGTGCCGTGGTCTCCCCGCCGGACGCGGTGGCGGCCACCGCCGTCGCCCGGCGGGTGGGGATGCCCCGTCCCGTGGTGACCCTGCTCGAGGGGGAGAGCCTGCTCAACGACGCGACCGCGCTGGTCACGCTGCGCACCGCGGTGATCGCCATGACCGGTGCGCTGAGCCTCCTCGACGCCGGCGCCGACCTGATCCGCGCGGTCGTGGTCGGGGTGCTGGTCGGCTGGCTGGTCGCCGCCGCGCTCGGGTCGATCCGGCGGCGGTTGCGCGATCCCGTGCACGACACCGCGCTGGCGGTACTGATCCCGTACCTCGCCTACCTGCCGGCGGAGGCGTTGCACGGTTCGGGCGTGCTGGCGGTGGTGCTCTGCGGGCTCGTGCTCGGCGACCGGTCGGCCTCCATCCAGTCGGCCGCTGCGCGGGTGACCGAGCGGGTGATCTGGCGCAGCGTGCAGTTCCTGCTCGAGGCGGTGGTGTTCCTGCTGATCGGGCTCCAGTTGCAGACGCTGGTCCGCCGGGCGGCGGCCAGCGAGGTGTCCAACGGGCGGGTGGTGGCGGTCTGCGCGGCGGTGCTGGCCGTGGTGATCGTGGTCCGGATCGCGTGGGTGTTCCCCGCGCTGCAGCTACCGCCGCTGATCATCCGGATGGTCCGGGGGCCCGATGCGGTGCCACCCCATTCCTGGCGGTACACGGCGCTGGTCTCCTGGGC
>JBKPQU010000461.1:0-2939 GCA_046734255.1 Actinomycetota bacterium | reverse complement strand
CTCTTCACCTGCAGTCCGTGGGCCGCCCCGCGTGCTCCGCTACCGGCGCCGAGCACATCGACCGTTGCGCCGATCCTGGTCATCGGAGGCCGCGCAGACCCCTCCACACCGATCGAGGGGGCGCAAGCACTGGCCCAGATCATGGGTTCACACGCGGTCCTGCTGACCTCTGCGAAGCCGGGACACACATCGTTCGGACGCTCGGACTGCATCGAGCATCACGTCCAACGGCTCCTCCTCAACCTCGAGATGCCCCGGACGAGCACGACCTGCGGGTAGGGGCACAACGAGGTCGTTGGACCTGCGGCCTGTTGATGATCTCCCTTCGGCACGTGCGACAGGGCAGAATCCGCTCATGGCGGACCCCGCCGCGCGGCGCGGCGCGCTCGCACTCTGGCTGTCGCTCGTCACGGCGACGCTGGCGCTCGCCGCGATCGGGCTCGCCCTCTTTGCGCCACACCAGAGCGGTCTCGCCGCCACGATTCTGGCCTGCGTGGCGGCGGGTGTCGCTTTCGCCCCGATTGGGTCGCTGGTGGTGCGTCGCCGGGGCAACGCCGTCGGCTGGGCACTCCTCGGGATCGGTGCAGGCCTCGCATTCTCGGAGTTCACCGTCGAGTACGGGATCGTTGCGGCGACCCGCGCGATCGCGCTCCCCGCCTGGGAGTGGGTCGTCCTGGTCGGCGTCGTGACCTTCGTGCTGACTGCGGGCACCGTCGCGCTGCTGCTCCTGCTGTTTCCCACCGGATCACTGCCCAGTCCGCGGTGGCGGGTGGTTCTGTGGTCCGGCGTCGTCGGGGTTGTCGGGACCACGCTCCTGCAGACGGTCAGCCCCGGCCCGATCAACCTCAGCGAGTCGTCCGCGGTGTCCTTCCAGAACCCCGCCGGGATCGAGGGCCTCCGCACCGCGATCTCCATCCTCCAGCCGATCTTCGGGGTGCTGGCCGTCGCCGCCGGCCTCGCCTGCATCATCTCGCTTGTCGTGCGCTTCCGGCGGGGGTCGAGCGACGATCGCGGACGGATCAAGTGGCTCGCCTACGTCGCTGTGGCGGGGGTCCTCTTCCTGTTCGTGGGCGAGGTCATCAGCTCTGCCGCGGATTGCGAGGTGGCGTGCGGGAACACCGTGTTCTACGTCTTCTTCGCCGGGATCTCAATCGGGGTACCCGCCGCCGTGGGCATTGCGATCCTCCGTCACGGGCTCTACGACATCGAGGTCGTGATCCGCAAGACGGTGGTAGTTGCTGCGCTCGCGGTGTTCTTCGTCCTGGTCTACGCGCTCGTCGTCGGCGGCATCGGGGCTCTGGTCCAGGACTCCAGCAACACCGCGCTGTCGTTCGTGGCGGCCGCCGTCGTCGCCGTTCTCTCCCAGCCCGTGCTGGTGCGAGCCCGGCGGTTCGCCGACATCGTCGTCTACGGCAGACGGGCGACGCCGTACGAGGTGCTGGCCGAGTTCTCCGGGGTGATGGGCGAGACGCGCTCGAACGAGGTGGTCCTGGACGAGATGGCCCGCGTCGTCGGCGAGGGCGCCGGCGCCAGGGAGGCGGGCGTGTGGTTGCGGCTGGACCGGTCCCTCCACCTCGCCGCCGCCTGGCCCGGGCCGCTCGACCAGACCGTACCCGCCGTGCCGCTGGCCGGATCGGAGCTGCCGGAGCTTCCGGCGGAGGTGGTGGTGCCCGTTCGGCACGAGGAGGAGGTGCTCGGGGCGCTGACGCTGTCGATGCCGGCCTCGGACCCGGCGGGCCCGGCGATGCGCAAGCTGGTCGCCGCCCTGGCGGGCCAGGCCGGGCTCGTGCTTCGCAACGTCCAGTTGATCGAGGAGCTCCGCGCGTCTCGGAGGCGGCTTGTGGCCGCCCAGGACGAGGAGCGCCGGCGGCTGGAGCGCAACCTCCACGACGGGGCGCAGCAGCAGCTGATCGCGCTGAGGCTCCACCTGCGGTTGGCCGAGGATTCGGTTCAGGACGATCCGGCGACGATCAGCCGAATGCTCGCGGACCTGGGAGAGATGACGCAGTCGGCGCTGGACGACCTCCGCGATCTCGCCCGCGGGATCTACCCGCCGCTGCTGGCCGACCGGGGGCTGGCGGCAGCGCTGGAGGCGCAGGCCAGGAAGTCGCCGATCGATGTTCGCGTGCAGTCCGAGGCGATCGCCAGGTATCCCCAGGAGGTCGAGGCCGCCGTCTACTTCTGCTCCCTTGAGGCGTTGCAGAACATCGCGAAGTATGCCGAGGCCACGTCGGCGACCGTCCGCCTGTGGCAGGACGACGGCATGCTGTCGTTCGCGGTCACCGACGACGGCACCGGGTTCGATACGAACCAGGTGGGCTACGGCACGGGACTCCAGGGCATGGCCGACCGGCTCTCCGCCCTCGGCGGGTTGCTCGCCGTCGAATCCGAACTCGGTGCCGGCACGACCGTGACCGGCCGCGTGCCTGCCACGGTTCAGGTGGGCTGACCGCCGCTCGGCGGACCGGTGAGGACGGTAGGCACGTACTCGAGGAGCTGCAGTCTGCCGTCGAACGTCCGGCTGGCGACCATTTCGAGGCCCACGTCCGGGAGCCCGTCGTAGATCCGCTCCCGCCCGGTGCGGCCGGTGATGACTGGGAAGACGACCAACCGGAAGCGGTCGACGAGGCCCGCCTCGAGTAACGACCGGCACAGGGTAAGGCTGCCGATCGTGCGCAACGCAGGGGCGTCGTCCTCCTTCATCGACCGAACGGCCTCGACCGGATCCTGCTCGACCAAGCGCGTGTTGGCCCACGCCAACGGGTTCCTCAGGGTCGAGGAGAACACCACCTTGGACATCTCGGTCAGCTGCGCGAAGCTCGGGTCGTCGGACGTGGCCGCGAAGTCCGACATCAACCGGTACGTGGTCGCGCCCATCAGGGCCGTGTAGTGGCGTTCCGGCGACTCGTCGAGCCACGCCAGGTATTCCGGTCCCTCGA
>JBKPQU010000460.1:0-7546 GCA_046734255.1 Actinomycetota bacterium | reverse complement strand
GTCAGGATCTGTGCCCACAGTGTCGGGTCGCTGCCGGCGATCCGGGTGAGGTCGCGCAGTCCCTGGCCGGCCAGGCCAACGGCGGGCTCCGGCGCGTCCTGCAGCCTCGCCGCGACGAGGCTCGAGGCGACCTGTGGCAGGTGCGAGACCAGCGCCACCGCGGCGTCGTGCTCGTCCGCGGCCATCGTCACCGGGGTTCCGCCGAGCGCGTGCACCAGGCTCCGGACGTCGTCGGTCCGTTCGGCCGCGCTGCACGTGGTGGGGCAGACCACCCAGGGCCTGCCCAGGAACAGGTCCGCGCGGGCGGCGACGGCACCGGACCGCTCCCGGCCCGCGAGCGGGTGCCCGCCGACGTACCGGGACAGGTCGGCGCCGGCATCCGCCAGCCGGGCGGCGACGCCGGACTTGACGCTCGCGACGTCGGTGACGGTCGCGCCCGGGTGCGCGGCCAGCTCGGCGGCGACCACCCCGGCGGTGACGTCCGGCGGGGTGGCGACGACGACGAGGTCCGGCTCGCGGTCCCCGGCGTCCACCTCTCCCGCGCCGACGTCGTGGGCCAGCGCCAGCGCTGTCGGGGAGGTGTCGAACAGCACCACCCGGACGCCGCTGGCCCGCAACCCGAGCGCCACGCTGGCGCCGAGCAGCCCCGTGCCGACCACCCGCACCGCACCGAGCCGGCCGGCCGCCGCGGCGTCGAGGCTCACCCCTCCACCTCTTCCGGCAGCCCGCGCAGCACCTCGGTCCCGCGCAGGTACACGTGACACAGCTCGGCCCGCGCCCGGCCCGTCTCCACGTGCGCCATCAGCCGGATCACCCGCGGCATCGAGCCGGGCACCTCCATCTCCTGTGCGCACAGCAGCGCCACCCCGGTCAGGCCGAGCTGCCGGGCGGCCTTGGCCGGGGCCTGGGCGGACAGGTCGCCGGTGGCGGTGAACAGGATGCTGATCACGTCGTCGGTGGACAGCTCGTTCTCGTCCAGCAGCTGCCGGATCAGCTCGCGGGTGGCTTCGAGGATCTGGTCCCGCTCGTCGCGGTCCACCCTGGTCGCACCGCGGATCGCCCGGACAGCCACCTCGCCTCCTTCCACGCCTGCCCAGCCCCGTGATCCCCGGCGGGCGCGACCACGGTAGCCGGGTCGGCCCGGATGCCGGTCCGCGGGACCGCTACAGGCCGACCTCCGCCATCAGCAGGCCCAGCTCGGACCGGTTCAGCGGGCGGATCCTGCCCGGCCTCAGCTCGCCCAGGCGCACGGGCCCGATCCGGGTGCGCACGAGCTGCTGGACCGGGTGGCCCACCTCCGCCAGCAGCCGGCGGACGACGTGCTTGCGCCCCTCGTGCAGCACGACCTCGACCAGCGCCCGGCCGGGTGTGGCCTCCAGCAGGCGGAAGGAGTCCACCGCGACCGGCCCGTCGTCCAGGTCCACCCCCGCTCGCAGCCGCCGCCCGAGATCTCGGGGCACCGGGCCGGTCACCTCCGCGACGTACGTCTTCAACACCCGGTAGCTCGGATGCGCCAGCCGGTGGGCCAGCTCGCCGTCGTTGGTCAGCAGGATCAGGCCCTCGGTGTCCGCGTCGAGCCGGCCGACGTGGAACAGCCGCTCGGACCGGCCGGCGACGTAGTCCCCGAGGCTGGGGCGACCCTGCGGGTCGGTCATCGTCGAGACCACTCCGCGCGGCTTGTTCAGCGCCAGGTAGGTCTTTGACTCGTCCAGGCTGACCCGCAGGCCGTCCACCCGGATGACGCTGCGCCGCGGGTCGACCCGGACGCCGAGCTCCCGCACCCGCACGCCGTCCACCTCCACCCGGCCGTCGGCGATCAGCTGCTCGCAGGCGCGCCGCGACCCGTACCCGGCCTGGGCGAGCAGCTTCTGCAGCCGCACGCCGCCCGGGTCGTGGACGTCGCGGCCGTCGCTCACCCGGCCCCGTCGCCTCCGAGGTCGTCCAGGGCATCCATCTCGGGCAGGAAGGGAGCGAGCGCGGGCAGCTCGTCCAGCGACGTGAGTCCGATCCGCTGGAGGAAGTACGGGGTCGTGCGGTAGAGGACGGCGCCGGTCTCCGGGTCGGTGCCGACGTCCTCGACCAGCCCGCGGGTGACCAGCGTGCGCATGACCGCATCGACGTTCACCCCCCGGATCGCCGAGACCCGGGACCGGCTGACCGGCTGCCGGTAGGCCACGATCGCCAGCGTCTCCAACGCCGCCTGGGTGAGCCTGGCCGTCTGCCCGTCGAGCACGAACCGCTCGACCACCTCCGCGTACTCCGACCGGCTGTAGATCCGCCAGCCGCCCGCGACCCGGCGCAGCTCGAACCCCCGGCCCGCCGCGTCGTAGTCGGCCGCCAGCTCGCCGAGAAGCTCGCGGACCCGCGCCACCGGCAGCGTCAGCGCGGAGGCGAGTGCCATCTCCTCGACGGGCTCCTCGACCACCATGAGCACCGCCTCCAGCGCCCCCCGGGCGCCGGCGGGCAGGACGTCCAGGTCGAGCAGCAGCGGCTCGTCGGCCTCGGCGTCGCGGTCCTGCTCGACGGCGACCTCGGGCTCGACGCTGAGCTCGATCTCGGGCCGGTCGGTCAGGTCCACCACGAGCCCGTTCTCGAGCCCGTTGTCGGCCTGCGACGGCTCGGTCGGCTCACCCGTCATCGTGCTCACTCCTCCCATCCTGCCCCGGGATGTCGGGGCCCCCCTGGCCGGGATCGTCCTGCGGCGGGACGCCGACGTCGAACTCGTCGTCCACGCTGACCTCGCCCGCGTCGGCGCCGGTCCAGCGGATCGTCAGGTCGCCGAAGGCGGCGACCTGGTCGAACGCGACGGCGCCCTCCCGGAACAGCTCGAGCACCGCGAGGAACCTCGCGACCACCACGCCGGTGTTCTCGGCGTCGGAGACCAGCGAGCGGAAGCTGGCCGAACGGGCCCGGCGCAGGCGGCCCACGATCACCGACGCCTGCTCGCGCACGCTGACCGCCGGCGCGTGGAGGTGGTCCAGGCGCACGCTCGCCGGAGGCTTGGGCGTCATCGCCTGGGCGGCGATCTCGGCGAGCTGCGCCGGCGTCAGCCCGAGCACGAGTTCGGGCAGCAGCTCGGCGAACCTCGCCTCGATCGGCACGGCGCGGGGGAAGCGCCGCGCCTCGGCCGCCATCCGCTCGGACAGCCGGGCGGCGACCTCCTTGAACGCGCGGTACTGCAGCAGCCGCGCGAACAGCAGGTCGCGGGCCTCCAGCAGGGCGAGGTCGTCGTCGTCCTCGACCTCGGCGGCGGGCAGCAACCGAGCAGCCTTGAGGTCGAGCAGCGTGGCCGCGACCACGAGGAACTCGCTGGCCTCGGCCAGGTTCCAGTCCTGCCCGCGGGAGCGGATGTAGCTGACGAACTCGTCGGTCACCTGGGCGAGCGCAACCTCGGTGATGTCGAGCTTGTGCTTCGAGATCAGCCCCAGCAGCAGGTCGAAGGGGCCCTCGAACACCTCCAGGTGGACCTCGAAGCCCGACCCCCCTCGCCCGGGCAGCACGCCACCCGGGGTCAGTGGGGCGTCCTCGTGGAGCGTCTCAGGCAGCGTCGCCCCGGGCGATCAGCTCGCGTGCGAGCAGCCGGTAGGCGTATGCGCCGGCATGCGAGCTGGCGTACGTCGTGATCGGCTCGGCGGCCACCGAGGCGTCCGGGAACTTGACCGTCCGGCCGATCACCGTGTGGAAGACGCGGTCGCCGAACGCCTCGACGACGCGCGCCACCACCTCGCGGCTGTGCAGCGTCCTGGGGTCGAACATCGTCGCCAGGATGCCGTCGATCTCGAGCCCGGGGTTCAGCCGGTCACGCACCTTCTCGATCGTCTCCACCAGCAGCGCCACCCCGCGCAGCGCGAAGAACTCGCACTCCAGCGGGATGATCACGCCATGCGCGGCGGTCAGCGCGTTCACGGTGAGCAGGCCGAGGGACGGCTGGCAGTCGATCAGGATGACGTCGTACTCCTCCAGGGCCGGGCGCAGCGCCCGGCCGAGGATCGTCTCCCTGGCGACCTCGCCGACCAGCTGGACCTCCGCCGCGGACAGGTCGATGTTGGCGGGCACGAGGTCCACGCCGGGTGCGCCCGACGGCCTGATGATCTGCTCGAGGTCGGTCGTGCGGTCCATCAGCATGTTGTAGACGGTGTCCTCGAGCTCGTGCGGGTTCATCCCGAGGCCGACCGAGAGGGCGCCCTGGGGGTCGAAGTCGACCAGCAGCACGCGGCGCCCGCACTCGGCGAGTGCGGCGCCGAGGTTGATCACCGTGGTGGTCTTCCCGACCCCGCCCTTCTGGTTGCACAACGCAATGATCCGCGCGGGCCCGTGGGTGGTCAGTTGTGCCGGTTCGGGGAAGGCCGGCATGGGCCGTCCGGTGGGCCCGTCGGCGCCGGCCGGCAGGGCGCTGAGTGCGGGCATCTGGCCGTCGAAGACGTCGATGTCCACACCAGCCTCGACAGTCGCCTCCTGCGTCTTCGTCACGCCGGTCCACTCTCCCGTGATCTGGCGCGGCCCCGCGGGACGCACCGTCCGCGGCGGGTTGGCGCCCCCTTGACACCGCCTGCCGATGTCATTATCGATACTCGCGCCTCACCAGCCCGAACGCAGCGAGGCTAGTCGGCGCGTCGCGAACCGCTCAACCTGGGCGTGTCCCGGCGGGACCCCCTGTTCCCGGCGTCCGCGAGCCCCTCCGGCACCCCTCCCGCCCCTTGCTCACCAGGCGCCGCAATGCTCCCCCGCGAGCGGGGGGACCCCCACCTGACCCCCGCTTGAGAGCGCTCCACCCGGGCGTCGGCGCGGGGTTCGGTGAGCAAAGCGGGGTTGGTCGAGCAAGGATCAGGCGTGCAGCGCGCGGGGGTGCGTGGCGGCGTAGACCTCCCGGAGGGTGTCCGCGGTGACCCGCGTGTACAGCTGCGTCGTGGTGACCGACGCGTGACCGAGCAACTCCTGGACCACGCGGACGTCCGCCCCGCCCTCGAGCAGGTGGGTGGCGAAGGAATGCCGGAGCGTGTGCGGGGAGACGCGCGCGGTCAACCCGGCCCGGTCGGCCGCCGCCTTGAGCACGCTCCATGCGCTCTGCCGGGACAGCCGGCTGCCGCGGGCGTTGAGCAGCAGCGCGGGCGTCCCCCGGCCGCGGCGGGCCAGCTCCGGCCGCGCCCGCACCCGGTACGCCTCGACCGCGGCCACCGCGTAGCTGCCGAGCGGCACCACCCGCTCCTTCCGGCCCTTCCCGAACAGCCGGACCAGACCGTCGTCGAGGTCGACGTCGTCGACGTCCAGGCCGACGGCCTCGCTGATCCGCGCGCCGCAGCCGTACAGCACCTCGAGTAGCGCCCGGTCGCGCAGCCCGGCCGGGGCGGGTGCCGCGCCCGCGGCCTCCAGCAGCCGAAGGACCTCGCCCACCCCGATCGCCTTGGGCAGGCGCTTCGGCGTGGCCGGGGGTCGGACCTCCGCCGCGGGGTCCCCGGGCGCCACCCCCTCCAGCAGCAGGAAGCGGTGGAACCCGCGGACGGCGACCACCGCGCGGGCTGCCGAGGCCGGTCCCAGCCCGGGCCGGCCGTCGTCCCCCGTGCGGATCGCCGCGAGGAACGCGCTGACGTCGGCCTCCCGGACCGCGGTGGCCTCGTGCAGTCCCCGGGAACCCAGGAACTCGGCGTACCGCCGCAGGTCGCGCCGGTACGCGGCGAGGCTGTTCGCCGCCAGCCCGCGCTCGACGGTCAGGTGCTCCAGGTAACCGGCCACGGCCCGGGCGACGGCGTCCCCGCCGCCCACGACGGCACCCGCTGCGGGATCCGCACCGAGGATCAGCTCAGCACCTCCGCCAGCTCCCGGTGCGACAGGTGGTGCGCCTCGGCCACGGGACCGTTGGTGATCGCCCCGTCGTGGGTGTTCAGCCCCTTGGCCAGGCTCGCATCCCCGGCCAGAGCCTCCCGCCAGCCCCGGTTGGCCAGCTCGACGGCATACGGGACCGTCACGTTGGTCAGCGCGTACGTGCTGGTGTGCGGGACGGCGCCGGGCATGTTCGCCACGCAGTAGAAGACCGACTGGTGCACCGGATAGGTGGGGTCGGCGTGCGTGGTCGGGCGGGAGTCCTCGAAGCAGCCGCCCTGGTCGATCGAGATGTCGACGAGCACGCTGCCCGGCTTCATCCGGGACACCTGCTCGTTGGTGACCAGCTTCGGCGCCTTGGCCCCGGCCACGAGGACGGCGCCGATCACCAGGTCCGCGTCCATGATCGCCCGCTCGACCTCGTAGGCGTTGGACATCACGGTCTGCACGTGCCCCTGGTAGATCCGGTCCATCTGGCGCAGCCGGTCGATGTTGCGGTCCATCAGGATCACCTCGGCCTCCATGCCGAGAGCGATCGCCGCCGCGTTCATCCCGGCCACCCCGGCGCCGATCACGACCACCTGGGCCGCCCAGACGCCCGAGACCCCGCCCATGAGGACCCCGCGCCCGCCCTGCGCCCGCATCAGCGTGTGCGCGCCCACCTGCGGTGCGAGCCGGCCGGCGACCTCGCTCATCGGCGCCAGCAGCGGCAGCGAGCGGTCGGGCAGCTCGACGGTCTCGTAGGCGATCGCGGTGACCCGCCGCTTGAGCAGCTCCTCGGTCAGCGGGCGGTCCGCGGCCAGGTGCAGGTAGGTGAACAGGGTCTGGCCCTCGCGCATCCGGTGGTACTCCTCCGCCACCGGTTCCTTGACCTTCAGGACGAGCTCCGACGCCTCCCACACCTCATCGGCGGTGTCCAGGATCGTCGCGCCGGCCCTGACGTAGTCCTCGTCCGGGATCGACGAGCCGGCGCCGGCGTCCTTCTCGACGAAGACCCGATGGCCGTTGCGGGCCAGCTCGTGAACCCCTGAGGGGGTGATCGCCACCCGGTATTCGTGGTTCTTGACCTCTCGCGGAATGCCGACGTTCACGGGTACCAACACCCCTTCGCCTCCTACCGCCCGGACCCCGGCGGGCCCTACCGAGCGGCGACGCCAGCGAGTCTAGGACGTGCGCGCCACAGTGCCGCAGGCCACGATGCAGTCCAGGCCCTGCTTCGGGACCGAACCGCCAGGAGGCCCACGATGAGGCTCCAGCCGTACGCCGATGTCCCCACCCGCCGGATCGCCCAGATCGTCGCCGACCTGCTGGTCCTCGCCTGGGCCGCGCTGTGGGTCTGGATCGCGGTGATCGTCCACGGAGTGATCGTCCAGCTGGCCGGGCTGGGCTATGCCGTGCAGGACCGGGCGACCGACGTCGCGAACGGCCTGTCCGCGGCCGGGGACGGCGCCAGCCGCGTGCCGCTGGTCGGCGACGACCTCGCCGGTCCGCTGGACAAGGCCGGTCAGGCCGCGTCGAACGTCGCCGGCACGGGCCGGCAGGCCGGGGACCTGATCACCATGCTCTCCTGGCCGCTGGCGGTGGCGGTGGTCTCGGCGCCCGTCCTGTTCGTCTGCGGGACGTGGCTGTTCCTGCGGCTCCGCTACGCCTATCAGGCCGGCGCGGTCGCCTCGCTGGCCGCCCTGCCCGCCGGGCAGCGGCTGCTGGCGCTGCGGGCCCTGTCCACCCG
>JBKPQU010000459.1:0-6353 GCA_046734255.1 Actinomycetota bacterium | reverse complement strand
GCATGACACACTGCACCCGTGGCGCGCGGCGACGGACGGCTCACCCACAACCTGCTCCACGATGAGAAGTCACCCCAGGACGCGTGCGGCGTCTTCGGGGTGTGGGCCCCCGGCGAAGAGGTGGCCAAGCTCGCCTACTTCGGCCTGTACGCCCTGCAGCATCGCGGTCAGGAGGCCGCGGGCATCGCGGTCAGCAACGGCCGGAAGATCCTCGTCTACAAGGACATGGGCCTGGTCGCGCAGGTCTTCGACGAGTCCGCGCTGGACTCCCTGCCCGGCCACATCGCCGTCGGCCACTGCCGCTACAGCACCACCGGCCGCTCGACCTGGGAGAACGCCCAGCCCACCCTGGGTGACACCGCGGGCGGCACCGTCGCCCTTGCCCACAACGGCAACCTCACGAATGCGCACGAACTGCGCGAGCTGGTCTCCGCACGCTACGGCGGCGGGGTCATGCCGGGCGAGCTCGCCCGCGGCAACACGACCGACACCGCGCTGATCACCGCCCTGCTCGCCGGCGACCCCGACCAGACCCTGGAGGTCACCGCGCTGGAGGTGCTGCCGTACCTGCGCGGCGCGTTCAGCCTGGTCTTCATCGACGAGCACACGCTCTACGCCGCCCGCGACCCGCACGGCATCCGGCCGCTGGTGCTCGGCCGGCTGGAGCGCGGCTGGGTGGTGGCCAGCGAGACCGCGGCGCTGGACATCGTCGGGGCCGTGGCCGTCCGCGAGATCGAGCCCGGCGAGCTGGTCGCGATCGACGCCGACGGCCTCCGCTCGCGGCGCTTCGCCGCGGCGTCCCCGTCGGCCTGCGTGTTCGAGTACGTCTACCTCGCCCGCCCGGACACCACGCTCGGCGGGCGGGTGGTGCACGAGGTCCGGGTGGAGATGGGACGCCGCCTGGCGCGGGAGCACCCGGTCGAGGCCGACCTCGTGATCCCGGTGCCGGAGTCGGGCACCCCGGCCGCGGTCGGCTTCGCCCAGGGCTCGGGGATCCCCTACGGGCAGGGGCTGGTCAAGAACGCGTACGTGGGGCGCACCTTCATCCAGCCGAGCCAGACCATGCGCCAGCTCGGCATCCGCCTGAAGCTCAACCCGCTGCGCGAGGTGATCCGCGGGCGGCGGCTGGTGGTCGTCGACGACTCGATCGTCCGCGGGAACACCCAGCGCGCGCTGGTCCGGATGCTCCGCGAGGCCGGCGCCGCGGAGGTGCATGTCCGGATCTCCTCGCCACCGGTGACCTGGCCGTGCTTCTACGGGATCGACTTCGCCACCCGAGCCGAGCTGATCGCCAACGGGCTGTCGGTGGACGAGATCCGTTCCGGCATCGGCGCCGACAGCCTCGGCTACATCTCGCTGGAGAGCATGATCGCCGCGACGTCGCAACCGGCCCGGCGGCTGTGCACCGCCTGCTTCACCGGCACCTACCCGGTGCCGCTGCCGGACGCCGCCCGCCTCGGCAAGGACTCCCTCGAGCAGCCCGAGCTGCCGTTCGAGTCCGGCCCGGTCGCCGACCAGCGGCTCACCGTCCTGCCCTCCGACGCGGACGGGGTCACTGTCCTGCCCGCCCAGACCTCCGGCGAGTTCGCCCGACAGTGACGGCACCGGGCCGTGTCCGAAGGCGGCCGTGTGTCCCGGATGGCGCGATGTCGTCATGGCGCCGGGCTATACCCTTGCCGGCATGCCGGATCCGAGGCCAGCAACGGAGCCGGCGGTGACCTACGCCTCCGCCGGAGTGGACGTCGAGGCGGGCGACCGGGCGGTCGAACTGATCAGGGGAGCGGTCTCGAGGACCCACGGGCCGCAGGTGCTGGGCGGCATCGGCGGCTTCGCCGGGCTGCTGGACGTCTCGGCGCTGAAGGGCTACCGCCGCCCCCTGCTGGCCACGAGCACGGACGGCGTCGGCACCAAGGTGGCGATCGCCCAGGCCCTCGACACGCACGACACGATCGGCTTCGACCTGGTCGGCATGGTGGTCGACGACGTCGTCGTCTGCGGGGCGCGGCCGTTGCTGATGACCGACTACATCGCCTGCGGCAAGGTCGTCCCGGAACGCATCGCGGCGATCGTCGCGGGCGTCGCGGCCGCGTGCGAGCAGGCGGGGTGCCCGCTCGTCGGCGGGGAGACCGCCGAGCATCCGGGGCTGCTGGGGCCGACCGAGTACGACCTGGCCGGCGCGGCCAGCGGGGTGGTGGAGGCCGACGACCTGCTCGGGCCGCACCGGGTCCAGGCCGGGGACGCCGTGATCGCGCTGGCCTCCTCGGGCCTGCACTCCAACGGCTACAGCCTGGTCCGGAAGGTGATCGAGATCGCGGGGTGGACGATCTACCGGCACGTCGCCGAGCTGGGTCACAGCCTCGGCGAGGAGCTGCTGATCCCCACCCGGGTGTACGCGCCCGACGTGCTCGACCTGGCGGCGGCGCTCGGAGGTGACCTGCACGCGCTCGCTCACGTCACCGGCGGGGGCCTGGCGGCCAATCTGGCCCGGGTGCTGCCCCGGGGCACCGAGGCGGTGGTGGACCGGGGCACATGGACGCCGGCGACGATCTTCGACCTGATCGCCCGCCTCGGCACCGTCCCCCGGCCGGAGATGGAGCGCACGTTCAACCTCGGCGTGGGCATGCTCGCGGTCGTCGCCCCCGAGCGCGAGCGCGAGGCGGTCGCCCGGCTCAGGGGTCGGGGAGTGCCGGCCTGGCGCTGCGGGCAGGTGGCGTGCGTGGACGACGCCGGCCCGACCAGCGAGTCAGCCGTCGTCCGCGGGACGAAGGGCGTCGACGGGGGTTCGGTGCGGATGGTCGGCGACCACCCCCGAGCCTGACCAGAGCCTGACCAGGGGACCGGTCAGCCGGCTCGCCAGATGATCAGCCGCGGCGCTCGGCGGTCTTGTCGACGTACTCCCGGTACTCGACGTCGTACTCGTCGACCTCGTCGTCGACCTCGTACTCGTCCTCGGAGTCTTCGGAGTCCACGGACTCGTCGTCCGTGGAGTCCTCCGGGAGATCGACGTCGTGGTGACCGTTTCCACCGAGCTCGCGCTGGAGGGCGTCGTAGTCGGTGTCTGGGCTGAAGTACTTCAGCCTCCTAGCCACCTTCGTCTGCTTGGCCTTCTGACGGCCGCGCCCCATGGCGTCGACCCCCTCATACATCGAACCGGGGCAGGCGCCCGTGGCGGGGCCCCGGAGTGTGGTCATCACTGTGTCGTGACCAGAACGGTACATCCTCCGGGGGGGTTCCGGCATCCCGCGAGGAAGTGGCCCGTCGGCTACGTCCAATGACCCTCAGTGTCCGGTCCGTTCCTGTGGGGAACCACCCCCCAAACGGCTCCGGACACCTCGAGCCGGTCTCAGGGTAGCCGAATCCGGCCCAAGGACCCCACCTCGGCCATCCGCCGCTCCGCCAGCCGGTCCGCCGCCACCGCGGGCGTGACGCCCTCCGCCCGCGCCGCCCGCAGCACGGCCAGCGTGGTGTCGAAGATCTTCTCGGTGCGCTGCCGGGCCCGGTCGAAGGAGAAGCCCTGGAGCTCGTCGGCGACCTGGATCACCCCGCCGGCGTTCACGCAGTAGTCCGGGCAGTAGAGGACGTCGCGCTCGGCCAGCAGGTCGGCCACCTCCGGCTCGGCCAGCTGGTTGTTCGCGCCGCCGCAGACCACCTCGACCTTGAGGCTCCTGGCCAGCTGGGCCGTCAGCGCCCCGCCCAGCGCGCACGGCGAGTAGACGTCCAGGTGGCGCTGCAGCAGGTCGTCGGTCGAGGCGGCCACCTCAACCCCGGGATGCTCGCCCCGGACTCGCTCGATCGCCGCCGGCGAGATGTCGGCGACCACCACCTCCGCGCCGTCCTGGTGCAGCAGCGGGACCAGGTGGCGGCCCACTTTGCCGACGCCGTTGATCCCGACGACGCGGCCCTGCAGCGTGGGAGCGCCCCACCGGACCTCGGCGGCCGCCCGCATGCCCTGGAAGACCCCGAACGCGGTGAGCACCGAGGAGTCGCCGGCCCCTCCGGCCGCCTCGCTGCGACCGGTGACCCAGCGGCACTCCCGGGCGACGACGTCCATGTCCTCGACGAACGTGCCGACGTCGCAGGCGGTGATGTAGCGCCCGCCGAGGGAGGCGACGAACCGGCCGTACGCGCGCAGCAGCGGCTCGGTCTTCTCCCGCCGCGGATCTCCGATGATCACGCCCTTGCCGCCGCCGTGGTCGAGCCCGGCCAAGGCGTTCTTGTAGGCCATGGCCCTCGCCAGCGCGAGCGCGTCGTCGACGGCCGCGGCCGTCGACGGGTAGGGGTGGAACCGTGTGCCACCGAGCCCCGGGCCGAGAGCGGTGGAGTACAGGGCGATCACGGCCCGGAGACCGCTCGGCGGGTGGTGGCAGAAGACCACCTGCTCGTGCCCGGCGTCCCAGACCCCTGCGAACGGATCAGCAACCTTGCTCACGTTCTCGCACCCTATTCCGTCGCCCTTGTGTCGACGCGATCCGGGCCGCATCGGCCGGTGGGTGGAATCCACCGGAACCACCCGGACATCCCGTACGTCCATTCTTTGAGGACGCGATGCGTCCAGGTTCGGTCCGGCGGGTCCGGAGGGGCGGGTGTCCGCGTTGTTCCCAGAACCGGGGGCCGCGGAGCGGTGATCGCGGGCCCGCGCGCGACACGCCGGGCCGGACCTGGATTCAGTCGTTCAGGCAAAGACAGATCAGATCGCGAAACGCCGAGCCGTCGCATTGCTAACCAGACACAACCATGGCAATACTAACTCTCAGTGGATCGGCCATAACTATACGTACCTGTCCGGGGTCGTGCTTCCTCCTGATGGGGGATCATCCGTCTGGATTGTTCCCGCGGAGGCGTGGAACGAGGCACGATGTCCGCAGTCGGGGCATCCGCCCCGTTCCTGGAGGATGACATGACCACCCGTTCGCCTGACGCCGAGCCTCTCCTAACACCGGCGGAGGTCGCCGCGTTGTTCCGTGTCGACCCCAAGACGGTCACGCGTTGGGCCAAGGCCGGCAAGCTGTCCTCGATCCGCACCCTCGGTGGCCATCGGCGGTACCGGGAATCCGAGGTGCGTGCTCTTCTCACCGGGATTCCTCAACAGAGGTTCGAGGAAGACTGATCTTCGCCCGGTAACGACAGACCGCGCGAGCGCCGCCCAGCCGGGCGGCGCTCGCGCGTGCCGTTCGCGTGCGACTCGGCCGGGGTGTCCGGGCGGGGGCTCAGAGAGTGCCGAACATCTGCACCCACGAGCCGGGGGCGAAGCCGGACAGGATGGTCCCGGGGTCGTAGCCGACGCCGATCACGGTGTAGCTGCAGTTGAGGATGTTCTCCCGGTGCCCGCTGCTGGCCATCCACCCCGCCATGACCGCCGACGCCGTCGGGTAGCCCATCGCGATGTTCTCCCCGGCGCCGGAGGGGAAGCCCGCCGCCTGGGCCCGCTTCGAGGGGTCCTGGCCGTCGGGGGACGTGTGGTTGAAGTAGTGCCGGTCGACCATGTCCACCGCGTGCGCGCGGGCGGCCGCCTGCAGCCTGGAGTCCACCGTCAGCGGCGCGCAGCCGGCGTCCGCTCGGACGGCGTTGGTCCTGTCCAGCACCGCCTGCTCCTGCGCGCTCATCCCCTCCGCGGCGGGCAGGGACGACGTCGGGGGCAGCGCCGCGGTGGTCAGCTCTCCGGTGCCCGTCGGCGCCGGACCGGGGGCGGTGGTCCGCGCGGGCACGCTGGTCGGGCCGGCGCCGGGTGAGGTCGTGGAGGGAGCGCTCGTCCGGGGGGCCGCTGCGGTCGTCGGCCCCGCCGTCCCCGAGGTTGCGGGGGCGGCGGCCCCGCCCCGCTCGGGCTGGTTGATCGAGGTCCGGGTGTCCGTTCCCAGGCCGATCACCCGCGACTGCGACCGCACCGCCAGGCCGAAGGCGGCTGAGCCCGCGGTGAGCGAGGCGACCACGAGGGCGATGGCGATCACGGCGTAGCGACTCGGCGCCCGGCGCGGAACGCGGTGACGCGCCGAGTACCGCGGGGGCTCCTCCGGCTGCGGCGCGGCCTGCTTCTGGTGCGGCACGGGCTGCTTCTGCTGGGGCACGGGCGGCGTCGGCGGGGTCGAGGGCTGCGTCGGCTGCTGCATCGGCTGCTGCATCGGCTGCCCTCCTCACTCGCGCGTCGTGGCCGGCCGTGCGTGCCGGCGGTGGATCAGGGGGTGCTGGACGACGGGGGTGCCACCGGTGCCGTGGTCGGTTGGGCGGATGTCGGCGGCGAGTCCGTCGGGGTGGTCGAAGGTGGTGTGGTGGCCGGGGGCGTGGTCGGTGCCGGGGATGTGGTGGTGGTCGCCGGCGGCGTCGTCTGCGTCGGCACGGTGGTCGGTGTGGTGGTGGGC
>JBKPQU010000458.1:0-5844 GCA_046734255.1 Actinomycetota bacterium | reverse complement strand
AGCGCCCCCCAGGCACGGCGCCGCCCAGGGCCCGAAGGCGGCCCCGACCGCCCGCCCGCTCGCGCCGGCCCCGCGTGAACCCCTGCAGGCGCCGCCGCCCGCGGTCGGGCACGTCGCCGACTCCGACGACGACGTCGTCGTCCGGCTGAAGGGCCCGGCCGCGCGGGTCGTCACCAACATGAGCTCCAGCCTGGAGCTGCCGACCGCGACCAGCGTCCGGGCGGTGCCGGCGAAGCTGCTGATCGACAACCGGGTAGTGATCAACAACCACCTGACCCGCGCGCGCGGCGGGAAGGTCTCCTTCACCCACATCATCGGGTTCGCCCTCGTCGAGGCGCTGGCCCAGATGCCGGAGATGAACGCCCACTACACCGAGGAGGACGGCAAGCCGGCCGTCGTCCACCCCGCGCACGTCAACCTCGGGATCGCGATCGACCTGCTCAAGGACGACGGCACGCGGCAGCTGCTGGTGCCCAGCGTCCGCCACTGCGAGGCGATGGACTTCGCCACCTTCTGGGGCAGCTACGAGGACGTGATCCGGCGTGCCAGGGCCGGCCGGCTCACCGCCGACGACTTCGCCGGCACCACGCTGACGCTGACCAACCCCGGCACGATCGGCACGATGCACTCGGTGCCGCGGCTGATGAAGGGGCAGGGCTGCATCATCGGGGTCGGCGCGATGGAGTACCCCGCGGAGTACCAGGGCGCGTCGGAGGAAACGCTCGCGCGCCTGGCGGTCAGCAAGATCCTCACCCTGACCTCCACCTACGACCACCGGGTCATCCAGGGCGCGCATTCCGGGGACTTCCTGCGGATCGTGCACGGCAAGCTGCTCGGCGACGACGGCTTCTACGAGCGGATCTTCCACGCCCTGCGGATCCCCTACGAGCCGATCCGCTGGGTGCGCGACATCTCCGTCTCCCACGACGACGAGATCAACAAGACCGCGCGGGTGCAGGAGCTCATCCACGCCTACCGGGTGCGCGGCCACCTGATGGCCGACACCGACCCGCTGGAGTACAAGCAGCGCCGTCACCCCGACCTCGACGTCACCACGCACGGCCTGACGCTGTGGGACCTCGACCGCGAGTTCCCGACCGGCGGCTTCGGCGGCAAGCCGGTGATGAAGCTGCGGCACATCCTCGGCGTGCTGCGCGACTCCTACTGCCGCACGGTCGGCATCGAGTACATGCACATCCAGGACCCCGAGCAGCGGCGCTGGATCCAGGAGCGGGTGGAGCGGCCGTACGCGAAGCCCTCCCGGGACGAGCAGCTGCGAATCCTGCGGACGCTGAACGCTGCGGAGGCCTTCGAGACGTTCCTGCAGACGAAGTTCGTCGGGCAGAAGCGCTTCAGCCTCGAGGGCGGGGAGAGCGTCATCCCGCTGATGGACGCGCTGCTGTCCGCCTCCGCGCAGGCGGAGCTGGACGAGGTGTGCATCGGGATGCCGCACCGCGGCCGGCTGAACGTCCTGGCCAACCTAGCCGGCAAGAGCTACGGGCAGATCTTCCGCGAGTTCGAGGGCACCGTGGACCCGAAGAGCGTCCAGGGCTCCGGGGACGTGAAGTACCACCTCGGCACCGAGGGCCTGTTCACCGCGATCACCAAGGAGCAGACCAAGGTCTACCTGGCCGCCAACCCCTCCCACCTCGAGGCGGTCAACCCGGTGCTGGAGGGCGTCGTCCGGGCCAAGCAGGACCGCCTCAACCGCGGCAGCGCGTTCTTCTCCGTGCTGCCGGTGCTCATGCACGGCGACGCGGCGTTCGCCGGCCAGGGCGTGGTCGCCGAGACGCTCAACCTCTCCCAGCTGCGCGGGTACCGCACGGGCGGCACCGTGCACGTCGTGATCAACAACCAGGTCGGGTTCACCACCGCCCCGGCCGCCTCGCGCTCGTCGTTCTACTGCACAGACGTCGGCAAGATGATCCAGGCGCCGATCTTCCACATGAACGGCGACGACCCGGAGGCGTGCGTCCGGGTGGCCCGGCTCGCCTTCGAGTTCCGGATGGAGTTCGACAAGGACGTCGTGATCGACCTCGTCTGTTACCGCCGGCGCGGGCACAACGAGGGCGACGACCCGTCGATGACCCAGCCGCTGATGTACAACCTGATCGAGGCCAAGCGCAGCGTCCGCAAGCTGTACACCGAGGCGCTGATCGGCCGCGGTGACATCAGCGTCGAGGAGGCCGAACAGGCGCTCCGGGACTACCAGGAGCAGCTGGAGCGGGTCTTCGCCGAGACCCGGGATGCGACGTCCCAGCCCGCGGAGCCGACCGACGTGACTGCCGGGCTCGACCTTCCGCTGGCCCAGCAGCAGGAGGACGCCACCGCGCCGGCGCACCGGCCGACCGCGGTCGACCTGGCGGTGCTCAAGCGGATCGGCGACTCCCACGTCTCCCCGCCGGAGGGTTTCACCGTCCACCCGAAGCTGCAGCCGCTGCTGGAGCGGCGGGCCGCGATGGTCACCGAGGGCGGGATCGACTGGGGCTTCGGGGAACTGCTCGCGTTCGGCTCGCTGCTGATGGAGGGCACCCCGGTGCGCCTGGCCGGGCAGGACAGCCGACGCGGGACGTTCGTCCAGCGGCACGCCGTGCTCACCGACAAGGTGACCGGCGCCGAGTGGACGCCGCTGGCGAACCTCACCGAGGAGCAGGCGAAGTTCTGGATCTACGATTCGCTGCTGTCCGAGTTCGCCGCGATGGGCTTCGAGTACGGCTACTCGGTCGAGCGCCCCGACGCGCTCGTGCTCTGGGAGGCGCAGTTCGCCGACTTCGCCAACGGCGCGCAGGTCATCATGGACGAGTTCATCTCCTCCGGTGAGCAGAAGTGGGGGCAGCGCTCCTCGGTCGTGCTGCTGCTGCCGCACGGCTTCGAGGGGCAGGGTCCCGACCACTCCTCCGGACGGATCGAGCGGTTCCTCCTGATGTGCGCCGAGGGGAACATGACGGTCGCGATGCCGAGCAACCCGGCCTCGCACTTCCACCTGCTGCGCCGCCAGGCCTACGCGAAGCCGCGCCGCCCGCTCGTGGTCTTCACCCCGAAGTCCATGCTGCGGCTGAAGGCGGCCGCGTCGTCGGTGGAGGACTTCACCACCGGCACCTTCCGCCCCGTGATCCCGGAGACCCGGCAGCTGGGCGACGTCGACCGTGTGCTGCTGTGCTCGGGCAAGATCTACTGGGAGCTGGTCGCCGAGCGCGAGCGCCGCAAGGACACCCGGACCGCGATCGTGCGCCTCGAGCAGCTGTACCCGCTGGACGTCGAGGCGATTCGCGACGCGATCGCGCCCTACCCGGGCACCCAGCTCGTCTGGACCCAGGACGAGCCCGCCAACCAGGGGGCATGGCCGTTCATCGCACTCACGCTCCCGGAGTTCCTCGACGGCCGGCCGCTCGTGCGTCTGTCCCGGCCCGCCTCGGCGTCCCCCGCCGCGGGCTCCTCGAAGAAGCACCAGAACGAGCAGGCTGCGCTGCTGGCCCAGGCCTTCACCCGCTGAGCCCGTCGCGTTCGGCAGAATGCCGGTCATGTACTTCACCGACCGGGGGATCGAGGAGCTGGCCGCGCGGCGCGGCGAGGAGGACGTGAGCCTCGCGTGGCTGGCCGAACGGATGCGCGAGTTCGTCGACGAGCATCCGGACTTCGAGGTCCCGGTCGAGCGCCTGGCCACCTGGCTGGCCAGGCTGGACGACGAAGACTGATCGACGACGACGGAGAGGTCGGAGGAGCAAGCGGTGGGGCATGTCCGGATCGCCGTGGTCGGCGACGCCCTGGTGGCCGGCGTCGGCGACGCCAAGGGATTGGGCTGGGTGGGCAGGGTCTCCGCCCGCACCTCGCGGGAGGAGCGCGCGGTGACGATGTTCCCCCTCGGCGTCCCGGACGAGACCACGGCCGACCTGCTCGGCCGCTGGCGGGAGGAGACCGGGCGGCGCTTCGGCGACCGCGCCGAGGAGTGCCGGCTGGTGGTCGGCCTCGGCCACGCCGACGCCCGGCGCGGGATGACGCTCGCCCGCTCCCGACTGCACCTGGCCGACGTGCTGGACGAGTCGGCGAACCAGCGGCTGCCGGTGTTCGTCGTCGGGCCGCCGCCGGCCGCCGACGAGGCGCGGAACACCACGCGCGCCCCGCTCACCGACGCCATCCACGACGTGTGCAGCCGCCGCCGCGTGCCCTACGTCGACACGTTCATCCCGCTGCTGCGGCACGAGGACTGGCTGACCGACCTGGCGGCCGGCGACGGCGTCCATCCCGGGCAGGCGGGCTACGGGCTGATCGCCTGGCTGGTGCTGCATGGCGGCTGGCACGACTGGATGGGCCTGCCGCAGCGCTGAGCCCTCCCCGGCGCCGGGGTCACGGGCGGTTGAGAACGATCTTGCCGACGAGCTCGCCGGCTTCCAGGCGGGCGAACCCCTCGCGCGCCTCCTCCAGCGGCAGCACGGTGTCGACCACCGGGCGTACCCCGCTGACCAGGCAGAACCGGATCAGCCGCTCCAGCTCCTCCAGGGTGCCCATGGTCGAGCCGACGATCCGCAACTGGAGGAAGAAGATCCGGTTGAGCTCGGTGGCGTCCGGGTTCGGGCCGGACGTCGCACCGGAGATCACCACGGTGCCGCCCTGCCGCAGCGATCGGAGCGAGTGGCTCCAGGTCGCCGCGCCGACGGTCTCCATCACCGCGTCCACGCGTTCGGGCAGGCGAGCACCGGACTCGAACGCCTGCTCGGCCCCGAGCTCGACCGCCCTGGCCAGCTTGGCCTCGTCCCGGCTGGTCACCCAGACCCGGAACCCGGCCGCGGACCCCAGCCGGATCAGCGCGGTCGAGACGCCGCCGCCCGCACCCTGGACCAGCACGGTGCCGCCGGGCGCCAGCCCGGACTGGGTGAACAGCATCCGGTAGGCGGTCAGCCAGGCCGTGGGCAGGCAGGCCGCCTCCTCCCAGCTGAGCTCGGCCGGCTTGGCCACCAGGTTGCGCCGCGGGACGACGACCTCCTCGGCGAAGGTCCCCTGGAACCGTTCGGACAGCAGCGACCGCCTGGCGTCCAGCGTCTCGTCGCCGCGGTAGTCCGGGTCCCCGATCAGGGAGTGGACGACGACCTCGTTGCCCTCCTCGTCCACCCCCGCCGCGTCGCAGCCGAGGATCATCGGGAGCCGGTTCGCCGGCAGCCCCACCCCGCGCAGGCTCCAGAGGTCGTGGTGGTTGAGGCTGGCCGCCTTCACCCGCACCCGGGCCCAGCCGTCGGGCGCCTCCGGCTCGGGCCGTTGCCCGATCTCCAGGCCGGTCAGCGGGTCATCGGGGTCGATCCTGGCGGCGTAGGCGGCGAGCACAGCGCCACGCTAGCCCGTGCCTCCGGAACCGTCGTTTGGGGCGGGCGCCGCCCCGAGCAGGGACCGGGTCAGCCGCTCGCGGTCGCCGAGCAGCTCGTCGAGCACGGTCTCCATCACCTCGTCACTGATCGGTGAGCCCTGCTCGGCCGCGTGCAGCACGACCCGGCGCATCAGCTCCTTGGCCAGCGACGCCGTGGTACCCGCGGTGCGGGCCGCGACGCCGTCCAGGCACGCCGGGCTGAGCGGGAGCCCCCGCGCGTACAGGCCGAGCAGCAGCCGCCGCGCGGTCCGGTCGGGCAGCGGGATCTCCACGGCGAGGTCCACCCGTCCCGGCCGCTGGACCAGCGCGGTCTCCAGCAGATCCGGCCGGTTGGTGGTGAGCACGAAGGCGATGTCGCTGTCCTCGGCCAGGCCGTCGAGGGCCTCCATCACCTCGAAGAGCAGTGGCCGGGAACCGTGGTGGAAGTCCCGGTGCTCGGCGACCAGGTCGCAGTCCTCCAGGACGACGATCGCCGGCTGCAGCGCACG
>JBKPQU010000457.1:0-8797 GCA_046734255.1 Actinomycetota bacterium | reverse complement strand
ATCCACCACGTCAGCCGATACCTGCAGCCGGTACCCGACTGACTCGGTGACGATCTGCACCCCCTCAGCTATTTGGAGCGCGCGCCGCAGCCGCAGGACGTAGTTCTGCAGCGCGTTCGCGGCCGAGCGTGGCGCATGCTCACCCCACAGCGCCTCGGCAAGCTGGTCCTGGCTGACCGCTTCGCCGAAGTGCAGCACCAGCACCGCGAGTAGGCAGCGTTCCTTGGCCGCACCAAGCCGGACCGGCCCCGCCGGCCCAAGCAACTCCAACGACCCCAAGATGCGGAGCGTCGGTCCACCCGCCCGCATCCAGGAAGTCTCGCAGATCGCGACGGACCCGTCGCGGTCCATTCGGGACTCGGTCTCGGAGCCCACAGGCCGGTCGGGCTAGTCGCGGCCGCCGGCGGTCGTCACGAGTCCGGTGAGGGCGGAACGCGACGGGCTCTTGTGATCCAGCCGTCCCCGGCAGCTGTGGTGCAGTTGTCCGACCAGTTTGTTGGCCAGATGCTGCAGCGCGGCTTCGGGGCTGTCGCCGGCGACGCGGCGCGGGTCGTAGGAGCCACGCGCCACCAAGCCCTCCGTGCCCTGGCCAGGCGCCTCGTCGGCATCCTGCACGGCTGCCTACGCCAGCACGCTCCCGGCGGAATGGCCAGGAGAAGCATCGCTGGGCCTGATCGGGGGACCGCGCCTCCGCGTGCTCCCAGCGTGCACCAAGCGCCGGACTTCAAGGGACCGTGACGGCGACAGGCGTGTCCACGGACATACAGTGACCACGTCGCTCCGGTCCCCGGGCGACAACGGCGTCTTGCCGGCGTCGCACGTCCCGCATCGGGATTCCTGATCGAATCGGATTCCGCCCCGGAAGCAGCTCAATGGTGTCCACCGGCTCCCCCAGTAGGACCGGTCGGCGCCACGGTTCGGGCCGGCAATCCTGTCACCACGGTCCCGAGAGGGAGCAGGTAGGGCGCACGCCGATCCCCGAACGCCCTTAAGGTCCACCGGAGCCTCACCACCAACAACCCGGTCAAGCACTTGGCCGTCACCGGCGGGACGGGCCGCTTCACCGGTGCGGCCGGGGACCTCGTGCTCACCGAGTTCGGCCAGAACGATGCCGGCAGCGCGCTGTTCCACCTGGTCGGCGTGCGCGGTTAGATCGTCTGGCCGTGAGCCAAGATCCTCATGCCCATGACGATCTTGGCTCAAGTTAGTGCGCGGACAAACCTGCGCACTAACTTGAGCCAAGTGGATGCCGCTCCGGTCAACCGGCCGAGGCCGGGCGGGTCAGGCCACCCGGGTCAAGCCGAGCCGCCCGCGAGTGCGCCATGTCACCCATCCCCCGAGGACGGCGGTCCCGATCAAGGTGAACACGACCGGCGGCAGGTGAACGCTGTCCTTGTCGAGGATCCCGCTGACGTAGCTGCCGTTGAAGGCCGCGTGGAACAGCGCCACGATGATCAGGCTGCCGGTCCGGTTGTAGAGCCAGCCGACCAGGATGCGGAACGGGACGGCGAATACCACCAGCACGAGGAGGGAGACGAGCCCTGCGGTGACCCCTAGAGGGGCCAGCAGGATGGGCAGGTGGATGAGCGCGAATAGCGGTGCGGTGAGGGCCGCGGCGGCCAGCGCGCCGTGCCGGTCCTGCAGCCGGGCCTGGACGAACCCCATCCAGCCGGTCTCCTCCGCGAGGTTGAGCAGCGGGGCCATTAGGAGGGTGGCCAGGTACGCCAGGATCAGGGAGGGTCGTGACACCACGGCGGCGATCGGCGCTATGCCGTACACGGCGGTGGCGGCGAGCAGGGTGACCGCGGGCATCGCGAACGCGGCCAGCAGGTACCAGCCGGCCCCGACCCGCCAGCGGAGCACCCGGCTGAAGAGCGCGCGGACGCCGGCCCGGCCGTCGGAGGCCGCGGTGATCGCGGTCGCGGGCAGCAGATGGGAGAAGAGGACGATGACGGGCAGGGCGAGCTCAGTCGGGAGCCCCGCGCGCAGCGCCGGGATGAGGAGCGACCAGCCGACCGTGAACGAGAGGACGAGATAGAACGAGATCGGGTGGCGGGCGACGAGGGTCCGCAGCGGGGACGCCGGGCGGGCGGAGGGCGCGGCCAGGGTGGTGGACATCGTGGGCTCCGAGGTGTCGGGAGGGGGATTGGACGACTCCCAACGCTAGGAACGGCGCGCCGTTCGCGGATCGGCCCGCACTCCGAATCCGGCTCTCCGCCCTCAGGGGGAGGCGGCCATGAAGCCGCTGGTGTAGGCGATCACCACGAGCTGCGCCCGGTCACGTGCCTCGAGCTTGGTGAGCAGGTGGCCGACATGCGTCTTCACCGTCGCCGCGGACACGACGAGCTCGGCGCAGATCTCGGCGTTGGACAGTCCCTGCGCGATGAGGCGCAGCACGTGGCGTTCCCGGTCGGTGAGGCTGCGCAGCCGGGCCGGCGCGGCCGGCACGCGCCGGGCCTGCGTGGCGAAGTGCTCCACCAGCAGCCGGGTCGCCCGGGGGGAGAGCAAGGCCTCGCCCGAGGCCACGACCCGGATGCCGGCGAGCAGCTCGTCGGGCATGGCGTCCTTGAGTAGGAAGCCGCTGGCACCCGCGCGCAGGGCCTCGTACACGTATTCGTCCGCGTTGAACGTGGTGAGCACCAGGACCTTGACGGTCTCGTGCTCCTGGGCGATCTGCCGGGTCGCCTCCAGCCCGTTCATCACCGGCATGCGGACGTCCATCAGAACGACGTCGGGCAGGGTCCGCGCCACCAGCTCGACCGCCAGCGCGCCGTCCGAGGCCTCGCCCACCACCTCCATGTCCGGCGCCGCTTCGACCAGCATTCGGAACCCGCCGCGGACGAGTGCCTGGTCGTCGGCGATCGCGACGCGGATCATCGGGACTCCCCGGCGAGGGGCAGCCGAGCGCTCACCGACCAGCCGCCGCCCGGTCGGGGCCCGAGGTCGAGGGTGCCGCCGAAGAGCGCGACCCGCTCCCGCATTCCGACCAGCCCGGCGCCCGCACCGGCCGAGGCAAGGGCAGCGCTGCCGCGACCGTCGTCCAGCACGTCGACCTCCACGACATGCGGCCCGTAGCGAATTCGGACGTCCGCCGAGCTGCCCGCGCCCGCGTGCCGCAGGGTGTTAGTCAGTGCCTCCTGCACGATGCGATACACGGTCAAGGCGACCGCAGGAGACGGGTCCTCTGGGACGCCCTCCATGTCCAGCCGCACCGCCAAGCCGGCGTCCTCCATGTCCTTCGCCAGGGCCGGCAAGTCTCGGAGTCCCGGGAGCGGCGACAACTCCCCCGACGCGGCGTCCGGGCGCAGGACCTGCAGCAGCCGGCGCATCTCGTCCAGCGCCCGGCGGCTGCTGGACGCGATCACCGCCAGGGACGCCCGGGCCCGCGCGGGGTCGGCGTCCAGTAGGTGCATCACGACCCCGGACTGAACGGCTACGACGCTCATGCTATGGGCGACGACGTCGTGCAGCTCCCGGGCGATCCTGAGCCGCTCGGCGGCGACCGCCTGCCGGGCCAGCTCGTCGCGGCGACGCCGGATGCTCGCTCCGACCACCCAGGAGGCCACCAGGTAGACGACCAGGCTGGCGAGATCGCTCGGCGGCACCGGCTCCCGGGACGTCGTGTACGACACCATCACGACGACCGCGAGAAGGGCCATTACCGGAGCCGCGGCCGCGAGCCGATACCTCGTGCCGACCGTGTAGACGAGCACCGCAAGCGGCAGCCCGACGGGGCTCTGCCGGTACCCCAGGACCGACAGGACGGCGATCAGCAGCAGAGCGCCGGCCAACGCCGTCCGGGGAACGATCCTGCGGACGGCCACCGCGGCGCAGACCGCCACGACGAGAGCGTGGCCGAGCGGGTCGGCCGGGGTCACCGCGCTGCCGTGGGGCACCGGCCGAGCCAAGTCGACGGACCCCAGCGCGGCGAGCACGAGGGCGAGAACGGCATCCGCCTCGCGAGGGCCCACCCATCGCAGGCCACCGCCGACGCGGCGCAGAGCCCCGCCGCCGATCCTCATCGGCGCACGCTAGCCCGCCGCGGGGGGTCCATGCCTCATACCTGGGGCTGAGATCGCTGGTCCCACGACCTGACTCGGCTCACGTTAGTCCACGTGATCGGGGATCCGTGGCCTCGATCGCTGCGAGGTCGCGGACCGCGTAGCGGTGATACTCGAACTCCTCCTCCAGCACGGTGAGCATGCAGTCCTGCACGGTCACGGTGCCGTTCTCGAGCACTTCGACCTCCCGGCCGAGGTCGGCCGGGGCCGAGCTTCTCGAGCCAGTCGCCGAAGCGCTTGGCGCGCTCGGCACGCGCCGTTGGCACCTCCTCATATGAGGTCACGGTGTCACGGCCGAGATCGGGCCACGGAAAGTCGCTCGAGCCGGAATTGGGGATGCCGATCGGATGGAAGCCCTCGCCGCGGATCGGCGCCGTGAACCACTTATCCATGGCGAACAGGAGGTGGCGCAGCGTCTCGACCAACGACCACTCACCATCGACTCGTCCGTGGCGCTGCACGTCGGTGAGGTGGTCGGCGCAGGCGATCATCGCGGCCCACGTCCGCTCCAGCGCGGCCCATCCCGCCCGGGCCCCCTCGGGGTCAGCCGCGCGCACCATCGCGCGCAGCGGGTACCAGCGGTCGCGTGGTTAACGTAGTCGGTGACGTCGACGCCATCAATGAAAGCCGATCGATCTTGGCGTCGATATCGACGCCCTCGAGCAGCGCATGCGAGATCGACACGCCGCTGAGGTTCACGTCCCGAAAGGCCGCGCGCCTGATGTCGACGCCCCAGAACACCGAATCGCTCAGATTACGATCTTCGAACTCCGCGACCATCACGCTCCCTGCCCCAAGACGAGTGAGTGCACCTAGGGAGCGGGATTAGAACCCGCGGGGGGCTCGTCACCCAGGACCCTTCGGCACTCCCCGTTCCGCTGACAACCGGTCACCCCACGGCCCACAGCCCGCCTGATTCGTCCGATGCTGCCAAGCATCGACGTCCAACTCGCAAGTCGCAGCCCGACTGATCAACATTTAAGTGATCGTGCGCCAAGTCGGGTAAGGAGGCACTCAACACAGGCGACTGGGCAGGACCAAGATCGCCGCGTGCTGCCACGGATTTGCCACGACCATGCCAGCTTCGGTGTCCGTGGCAGGCGGCGATCGTGTGCCGATCTGAAACGCCGCAGGCAGGACCGAGCGGCAGATGGCATAGGAGGGTCGCGGACGAAACCCAGCGGTTGTACACCGTTGGCTGAAACGCGCCCGGACGCCCGCTCGCGCGCAGCGTTCTCGCAGATCAAGGGCATCGTGTGCACGGTGGCGGGTGTTGGATTCGAACCAACGTAGGCTGTGCCGGCGATTTTACAGAACGGCCACCAAACCACCCCTCACCTGCAAGAACATCCGGGCACGCCGCTTCCGGACCGCGCATTAGCCACAGCGGAGGAGCCGTGGCCGTTGACGGCTGGATATGCCTGGACAGTTCGCCGCGCCTGCTGGAGGACGCGAGCTGTCTTGGCAGGCAGGGTGTGCCCACCCAGAGCGCTGCTGGCGGCGCCGTCCGCGGTTGGCTCAATCGGTGTTCCTGGACCGTTAGCTTCAGCGTTCGTGACTGCCGTGCTGGCCGCCTGGTCCGCGTCTCGCCAACGGCGGCCAGGATCGCATCCTCGCCGTCATGCTCCAACCCAGGCCATCGAGGCTCCCGCTCCAGGCGCTGCGAGGGCGCGGGGTCGGCGGACAGTGTTGCCGGAATCGGCGTGGTCCTGGTGCCTCCTGGGCTGGTCGTTGGTGTGGCGGGTCGTAGGGCGCAGCTGGTGCCGGATCGGCGTGGCCTGGTTGCGGCGCAGTGACGGTGGCTTGGGGTGTCAGCCCGGGGCTCGTTCCGCCGCAGACGTGTTCCCGGCCGGCGGGTCAGCGGCCGCCCCCGCCGGGCGGGGCGCCGAGCCCGCCAGCGGGCTGGTGTCGAGGTACCTGACCTCGTAGACCCGCTCGGTGAACTTCCAGCCGTCGCCGGTGCGCTGGTAGCGGTCGTGGTAGATGGCGAAGTTCAGGTGCGAGCTGCCATCGCTCAGGCGGATGAGCTCCTGGATGTAGGCCCGGCCGGTCGCGGTGTCGCCGTCCAGCTGGATCGTCCCCGGGTGCGTGGTCTGCACGAAGAAATCCCACAAGTCCTGCAGCCGCTCGCCTCCGGCGCGGATCTGATCCCGGCCGACCAGCTCGGCGGGAACGTTGGGCATCCGCAGCACGCCGTCGCGGGTGAACAGCGATGCGAGCCGGGCGCGGTCGCGCATCATCGCCGAGTCGGTGAACTCGCCGCGCAGCGCCTCGATCTCGACGCGGTCAGCGACAGCCTGAAAGTCGCTCATCGGTTTCCTCCCTCGTCTGTGCTGTCTCTGTGTGGCGGTAATTCCTTCTCCGGCAGTCGAGCCACATCAGACACCGGTCCGATATGACCAAGCTTGTCGGGATTGACCACAGCGCGGATCGCCTGGACCACGCCGTCGGCGACGTCGAGCTCGAACACGCTGAACACGCGCCCTTCGGCGTCGTAACCGACCGCGCCCGGCTGGCCGTTGACCCAGGCCAGCCGGAGGGAGGTGCCCAGGGACCGGCCTCGGCGGAACAGGCCGGCCAGCAGCCGGGCGACCGCTGCCGCCCGTGCAGCGGCTTCCCGATCGCCTGCGCCTTGCCGCCGCCGTCCGCGTGCAGCACCACGTCGGGCGCGAGCATGCCAAGAAGCCCGTCCATGTCGCCGCCCGCGGCGGCCTCGAAGAACCTGCGGGCGAGTTCCTCGCCTTCCGCCCGCCGCGTCGGTGACGGCGCGCTGTCGCGCACCTGCCCTCCGGCGGCGATGCGCTGCCTGGCGCGGGCGAAGATCTGCCGGCAGTTCACCTCGGTCTTGCCGAGCTCCTTCCTGGCCTTCGCGTTCGAGGACCCGCGCGAGGTGGTCATCTGGGCCACCACGAACTCTCCGGCCAGCAGCCGCCCGAGCCAGGCGGGCACGCGCAGCGGCGGCTTCGCGCCCAAGACCTTCGCCAGATACGGCAGCCACTCCGCCACCGGCGCCAGGTCGTCGTCCACGACGTTGTAGACGCCAGGCGCGCCATCGCTGACCGCCGCAATCGTCGCCCCGGCGGCGTCGGTGATTTCGATGAACGACCAGACCCCGGTCCCCACGCCGACCACCGGCAGCTGCCGCTTGCGCACCATGTCCAGCAGGATTTCCGAGGCACCCGGCCCGTAGAAGCTGCCGTAGCGCAGCACGATTCCCTCCTCCGCCTCCAGCGTCACGGTCTTGTCCACATACGTGATCGCCGCCGGCATTTGCGCAGCCGACCGGATGGGCTGCCAGTCATCCGGATCTTCTTCGGTCTTCAGGGCACCGCCGGAATGCTTATCCGGCCCTGGGCCCGCGTAGCTCTGCGCGATGACCCGGCGGGTGCCCGCCAGCGCCGCGGCCGCCAGCAGGTTGTCGGTGCCCCGGGTCCGCAGCTCGTTGGTGGCGGCGAACCCCTTGTCGGGGTTGCGGAGGCTCCGCATGCCCGCCAGCGCGGTCATCTGGTGCACGATCACCTCCGGCTCCTCGGCCAGCACCGCCGCGATCACCGCCTCGCGATCCAGCCCGTCGACGACCACCGGCTCCGCGCCCGCCTCGCGCAGCTGCGCGACCTTGCCGGGCGTCCTGGTGGTGGCGGTGACCTCATGCCCCGCCGCGACCAGCCCCAGGAACCAGGTGCCGTCCCAGCGCCCCGGTCGCTCCCGTGACGAAGACTCGCATGATCTTTTCCTTCCGCGTGGTGCTTTCCCTTAAAGACAAGGCACCACCCGAAGCTGTGACACTCTCCAGCCTCGCCTCCCCGAACCGCTCGGGCCTACTCCCCCCGCAGGCCTCCCGCGGGTGAGCAGAAAGGGCGATCTGCTAACGAGGCTCCCGAGCACATCTGGCGGGCTCGTCCGTCATGTGTTCGTCGCCTCAACTGTTGGCGAGCTGGTCGGTGGCTGTGTTGCCGGCGGCTGTGGTGCGGCGCAGGAAGCCGGCGATGAGTTCGAGTTCGTCGTCGGTGTAGTTCTCGCACAGCTCGTCCATTTGGGCGTTCATGCCGGAGAAGAGCTGGAACAGCTCGGGGTTGCGCTCGCGGCGGGCCCGCACGATGACTGCGCGTCGGTCGGCGGCGTCGGGAACGCGTTCGCGGGTGATCCAGCCGCCGCGTTGGAGGCGGTCCAGGATGCCGGTCATGGTGGCGGGGTGCAGCCCAGCTGTGCGTGCCAGCACGGTGGGGCTGAGCGGCCCGTGCCGGTTGAGCAGGTCCAGGCAGTCCCAGTCGGCGTCCTTGAGGTCGACGCGCGCGCCGAACTGGCGGTTGAGCAGCGACAGCTGGATGTTCAGGTCGCGGAGTGCCTCCCTGACCGCCCGGATCCGACGTCGGCGCTCCCGCATCTCACCTTGTTTGAAACTCATATTGCACGACTCCCGTATGAGATGCTATGGTTTCCATATCGTACGGGACTCGCATAGAGTGTGTCACGTTGAGGGGAACCTGAGATGCACATGAAGATCACCGTCTTCGGCGCGACCGGCGGCATCGGCGGACACGTCGTACGACAGGCCCTGGACGCGGGCCACGACGTGACCGCGGTCGTCCGGGACAGATCCCACTTCGAGCTACGCGACCCGGCACTCGAGGTCGTCCGCGTGCCCGGCCTCACCGAACCCGGGCCCCTGATGCCCGCGCTGGACGGCAGTAACGCCGTCATCTCCGGAGTCGGCCCGCGCGGACGCAAGGACGGCC
>JBKPQU010000456.1:0-5633 GCA_046734255.1 Actinomycetota bacterium | reverse complement strand
CTGTGCAGACTAGGCTTGACGATCCGCGTTGGTTAGTGAATCCTAACCGTTAGTGGAACCTAACCGAGTAGTCGATGGCTGGAGCGCGCTGGCTGACGGCACCCGGCGCGCGATCGTCGAGTGCCTCGCCGAGGGCGAGCGGGCCGTGGGGAAGCTTGCGGCAGGTCTTCCGGTAAGTCGCTCCGCCGTATCCCAGCACCTCAAGATCCTCAAGGATGCCGGGTTGGTCAGCGAACGCGCCGCTGGGACTCGGCGGATCTATCGGCTGAACCCGGCTGCGGTGGCCGCTCTGCGTGATCAGCTCGATACCTACTGGCAGAGGGCGCTCGCCGGCTACGCCGATGTCGCCGAGGACGCGGCCCAGGAAACTCAGGAGAACTCATGACCCACACCGAGGCCGCCGTGGTCCGCCGCGGGGTCGTCGTGAACGCGCCGCTGGCCAAGGCGTTCGAGGCATTCACCGAACGGTTCGGCGACTTCAAGCCTCGCGAGCACAACCTCCTCTCATCGCCCATCGTCGAGACCGTGTTCGAACCGCGGGTCGGCGGCCACATCTACGATCGCGCCGAGGATTCCAGCGAATGCAGATGGGCGCGGATCCTGGCGTACGACCCGCCGAACCGCGTGGTCTTCAGCTGGGACATCGGCCCGCAGTGGCAGATCGAGAAGGACCCCGAGCTGACCAGCGAGGTCGAGGTGCGCTTCATCGCCGAGAGCGATACCCAGACGCGCGTGGAGCTCGAACACCGCCACATCGACCGGCATGGACCGGGCTGGCAGTCGCTGGCCGACGGCATCGCAGGTGACGAGGGCTGGCCCCTATACCTGGCGCGTTACGCGACTCTCGTCGGGGAGGGCAACTGACCGGACCTGTGAGGGGCTGGGCATGCGGTACCGCTGTTATCGCTGCAGTGCCACCTTCCAGACCTGATCGACGGCGGCCAGGACGGCGTCGGGCCGGGTGACCTGGATGTCGTGGCCGGCTCCCTTGGCCCGCTGGTAGCGGCCGCCCTGGCCGACCGTGGCCATGTCCTTGGCGGTCAGCTCCAAAAGGTTGATCATCCGGGCACCGTCAACAGCGAGTTGGTCGAGGCTCCACGTTCGGTACCGTCAACGCTGGCCGCCTTCATTTCGAGGACTGTCAGGAGAACCCGTGCCGATCGTACGTACGGCGTCCGGCCCCGGACTGCCCACCAACTTTCCGTTCAGCTTGGCCGCCGCGGGTCGCGACGTCTGCTTCATCAGTGGCATGCCGGCCGTGGATCGCACAGGCAGCTACGCGGGGGGCAGCTTTCTGGAGGAAGTGCACCTGGCTTGGCAAAACGTGACCGCCATCGCCGCTGCTGCCGGCTACTCCCAATCCAACATCATCTATGTCCAATGCGTGCTCGCCGACATCGCCGACTACGGCCAGCTGAACGAGTGGTGGCGCGAGCAGTTCCCTGACCCGAGCGCCGCGCCCGCGCGATTCACGTTCCAGGCCGGAGCACTGCCCTTCGGTGCCAAGGTCGAGCTTCAGGCCGTCGCCTCGGGTGACGACTGACGGGGGAGCGTTCACGACTGGCGGGGAGCTCGTCGTTCAGCCTCGGTCTTCACCGCGGCCAGGGAACTGGCCACCGTGCGTTCCCACTGGGCGGCGACCAGATCGGCCCAGCGTCGGCCGAGCCCCCACAAGTCGGCGGCCATCTCGCCGCGGTACTCCAGCCGCGTGCTGCCGTTTTCGGTGAGCAGGAACTGCTCCACGACATGCGGGACCGGGCCGCGGACCAATCGGAAGTCCACCCGTTCAGGCGGAGTGAATCGAACCGTCTCCACAGTCTGAGCGACCAGCCGGCCGCGGATCGGGGTGAAATGGGCCGCCAACACCATGTCGGTGCCCCGCTCCAGCACTCGCACCTTCTCGGCCATGGCGTGAGTGACCCGCCCGAGGTAGGGCTGGGCGATGATGTCGAAGACCACGGTGCGAGGCGCGTCGATCACCAACTCCTGCGGGCCGAGCGGTCGCGTGCGTCGACCCACGCCAAGATCGATCGGACAGGCCCCCGTGACAAGGCCGAGATAGGCCGCCGTCCCCGCCGCACCAGCTGCGGCAATCACCGCCGCGGCCCCTGCTACCCGTCCCATGCCGCCCCCTGCACCGGAGTCGACGCCTTCCGCTTGTGTCCTGTCGACACGCTACCCCCGGTGGGCGATCCGTCCTCGTGCACAACCACGTCACGTGGTCGCCTTGCGTCGTTGCCCGGTGCCGGTGCCGGTGGCCTGATCCGGCACACGCCGAGCCCGGAAGACGGGGAACTGATCCGCGATTCGCTCGAATTCCTCCAGCGGGGCCCGCCGATCCACCGGCACGTGGGCGCGCGCTCCGGGGGCGAGCTCCAGGTAGCGGCGCAGGATTGGTGCCCGCGCGGCGGGTTCCACCTCGTCCAGCTGCACGGTGATGCCGCGGCCGCGCCGCAGCACCGCCCGGCCGCCGGCCGCCTGGACGTTGCGCACCCAGTTCGCGTCATTTCCGAGCATCGACACCAGGTAACGCTCGCCGCCGTAGTCGGCCACCACGATCGGCAGGGAGACGGTGCGGCCGGTCCGCCGCCCGGCCACCTCCAAGGTCATCGCCCGGCGCGGGGACAGCAACCCGGCCGAGAACTGCAGCGCCGAGAGCCGGTTCATCACCCGCGCCAGCGGCCCCGGGCGGCCGCCGCGATACATGCGTCGCCTCATCGCGGAGGCCTTCGCCTCGTAACGGCCGAGGAGCCGGCTCCTCCGTCCATTTGCCTCGCCGTCCATGGCCACAGCCTGACGCCCATCCCACGGCCATGTCGACGACCAGCTGCATCGACGGTCCGAGCCGGGTGGGCGGGCACCACGCTAGGTCTCGTCAGGGGCGACCGGCCGGGCCTCGGCCGGCTCGAAGGCGGCAGAGAACAGGTAGCTGGTGGCGAGGCTGCGGTAGGGCCTCCATTTCTCGGCGATGGCGAGAACTTCCGGCTGGCTGGGCAGCTGGTCGAGCTGGTAGGCGGCCTTGATGGCCTTGCGGAGTGCAAGGTCGCCCGGCAGAACCACGTCCTCCCGTTGCAGCGCGAGGATGAGGGCGCCCTGCACGGTCCAGGGCCCGATCCCGGGAATTGCGGTGAGCTCTGCGATGAGTTCATCGTCCGAGAGGCCGGTCAAGACCTCCACGTTCAGTCGGCCGTCCGACAGCCGCTCGGCGAGATCGCGGAGTGTACTGATCTTCCGCCACGACAGGCCGGCCTCGCGCAGCCTGTCGGGATCGACGCTCAGCAGCTCAGCAGGTGAGGGCAGGCGGCCGCCGAACATCGCCTCGATACGGGCGAGGGTCCGGCGGGTCGCCGGGACGGACAGCTGCTGCCCGGTGACCTGGAACAGCAGGGCACCGTACAGATCCATCGGCGGCAGCTGGGCCATCCACGCCCGGGGGTCGAAGGCCGGCCGGTCGTCGATGAGCCGGGCCAGCACGGGGTCGGCGTCACGCAGGTAGGAGCGCGCTTGCTCCAGCCACACGGCTCGACTGGAATCCTCCGTCACGGTGCCCGCTCCTTTCCCGATGGGTATGCCGGTAACCGCCTTCAAGGTTGAGAAGGAGCACTCTCCCAACGGAGTTACGCCGGATTGCTGTGAATGCTTCTCAAAGCAAGTATGCTACTCCCGTGCCGAAGGATCAGCCGCTCACCTCCGAGGAGGAGGTGCTCTGGCGAGCGCTCATGCGCATTGTCGTGGCCTTGCCCCGCCAGCTCGACAGCGACATGGTGCGCGCCACCGGGCTCACAGCGAACGAGTACAAGACCCTGATGGGACTGTCCGAGGCACCCAACCGCGAGCTGCGAATGGCTGAGCTGGCCAACGCCACCGGCTTGTCGCCAAGCCGGATGACTCGTCTGGTCGACGACCTCCAGTCGCGCGGACTCGTGATCAAAAGAGCCAGCGCCACGGACGGGCGGGGCAACGTCGCCAAGCTCACCCCGCGAGGCCTTGCCAAGCTGAAGTCCGCCTGGCCGGCACATCTGGCCAGCGTACGCCGTCGAGTGTTCGACCACATCGACGGCGGAGCGGTCGCGCGGGCCGCCCAGGCCATGTCCGGCGTGGCGGCACAGCTCGAGGACAAGCCCCTTCACGTGCCTGACCACTAGGTGTACGACCCGCGCCAGGACACATCCGGACCGAAGGTTGGCTTCAAGATTTGCTTGCCAACGCAAGTAGAGAGCTGTAGCGTGTTTGAGAACTTCACCAAGCTCGCACCTGGTCCATACCAGTTGGGGGCGCTGGAGACGCTGCCCAGTCAGGTCCCGCGTGGAGCGAAGCGCCGGCGTCGCTCCGGACGCTTTCACGCACTGCCTGACATCTACGACCGCCCCTGACAGGAGGTACACCGGTCATGCATGTGGCACTCACCGGTGCAACAGGGCTCATCGGATCTCACGTATGCCCGCAAGGCGATCGACTCGCGCGTCGGCTTCCTGGTCGGCTGGGCGGTGCTCCTCGACTACTTCTTCCTGCCGATGGTCGTGTGGCTGATCGGAACCGCCTACCTGACCGATCAGTTCCCCGGCGTGCCCGACTGGGTCTTCCTGCTGGCGTTCATCATCCTGACCACGGCGCTCAACATCATCGGGATCAAGCTCGCCACCCGCGTGAACATGGCGTTGATCGCGTTCCAGATGTTGGTCCTGGTCTTCTTCGTGTTCTTCTCGCTGCGGCATGTCATCCAGGGCGCTGGGGTCGCCGGCGTCATCGACCCAGCACCCTTCTGGAACTCGACCTCGACACTGTCCGCGGTATCCGCCGGTGCCGCGCTGACCGCCTACAGCTTCATCGGTTTCGATGCGGTGAGCACCTTCGCCGAGGAGACGGTGGACGCTCGGCGGACCGTGCCGCGGGCGATCGTCCTGACCGCTGCCGTCGCCGGTGTGATCTTCGTCATCGTCGCCTACGTCGTCCAGCTCGTCCACCCAGGCGGCGAATTCGAAAACTCCGCCAGCGCACCACTGGACATCGCGAAGACCATCGGCGGTGACCTGTTCGGGGCAATCTTCCTCGCGACCGTCATCGTCGCCCAGTTCACCGCGGGGATTCCGATCCAGGCCGCCGGGGCGCGACTCATGTACGCGATGGGCCGGGACAACGCCCTGCCACGTCGGGTGTTCGCCTACGTCTCCCCGCGATTCCACACCCCGCTGATCAACCTCCTGCTGACCGGCGCGGTCGGGCTGCTTGCCCTCGGGCTGAGCGTGACCACCTCGACGTCGTTCATCAACTTCGGCGCATTCACCGCGTTCGCCTTCGTCAACATCTCCGTGATCGCCCAGTACCTGCGGGACCGCAACCAAGTGGATCGAAACCCGCTGTCATGGGTCGTGCAACCCTTGATCGGCCTCGCCGTGATCATCTGGTTGCTCACCCACCTCGACTCCAAGGCGCTCACCCTCGGCGTCGTCTGGGTGAGCTTGGGCTTCCTCTGGCTGTTGTACCTGACCAGGGGGTTGCGCAACCCTCCACCGGACATGGTCTTCACCGAGTCCGACGAACCGGTTGTGGCCACCTAGCAGCGCCCGGCGCAAGACCGCTGATCGGAGCGGGCGCTCAGGGCATGGGAGCGAGCGCCGGGGCCAGAGCGTCGG
>JBKPQU010000455.1:0-3242 GCA_046734255.1 Actinomycetota bacterium | reverse complement strand
TCCCGAGCGTGACCCCGTGCACGCGGGTCTCCCAGTAATCCCGGGAGGGCCGGGGGAGGCCCTTCGGGTTGTCGATCGCCGCGATCCCGGCCGCGGTCGACCGGTCGATCATCGGCCGCAGCTCGGCCATCAGGTGCGCCCGCGAGGCGGCGTCCGGCAGCGCCGCCGCCACCTGCCCGGCCGCCCACAGCACCCACCCCGTGCCGTCGAGCTGGATGCCGCGGCCGTCCGGCGGGCCGATGCCGTTCGGCCGGTAGCGGGCCTCGAACAGCCCGTCGGCGCGCTGGACCGACTGCAGGAACATCAGCAGCCGCAGCGCGTCCTCGGTGTGCCCGGTGCGGGCGTACGCGGCTGCGACGAACGAGGCATCCCGAGGCCAGACGTAGTGCCAGTTCTGCGACCACCCGGCCACGGTCGCGCCGTTGTCGAGCGTGAGCACGTGCATGTCGAGCAGCGCGTCCCGGACCATCCCCGCCAGCGGGGTCCCCTGGGCGGGCATGCTGCCCGCGGCGAGCCATCGCTGCTGCTCCGCGACCACGTCCCTGCGGTCCAGGACGCCGTGACCCAGGTCGACGTCGGGGGCGAGAACGCGGGCACCGGGCACCAGGCTGACCCGGGACTGCGCCGGGATCACCCGCCGCCCGCCGTCCGGCTCGACCACCACGCCCTGGGCGTGCAGCGAGATCACCGCGTGCTGCATCCGGTAGACCCAGCCACAGATCAGGGCCACGGCCAGCACGCCGGCGAGACCGGGCCGGACCAGCCGGGACAGGTCTCGCCGGCGCTGCAGCGCTCTCACCTGGGGCCGGGCTCCAGCGACGCCATCCAGGCCTCGACCTCCACGGGCTGCCGGGGCAGCTGCGCGGAGAGGTTCTCGCAGCCGTCCGCGGTGACGAGGACGTTGTCCTCGATCCGGACGCCGACCCCGCGCAGCTGCGGCGGCGCGAGCTCGTCCTCGGCCCGGAAGTACAGGCCCGGCTCGATCGTGAAGACCATCCCGGGGCGCAGCTCGGCGTCGAGGTACATCTCCCTGCGGGCCTGGGAGCAGTCGTGGACGTCGATCCCGAGGTGGTGGCTGGTGCCGTGCACCATCCACCGGCGGTGGAACTGGCCCTCGGTGGCCAGGGACTCCTCGACCGTGCCCGGCAGCAGTCCCCACTCGTGCAGGCGCTCGGCGATCACCCGCATCGCCGCCTCGTGGACGTCGCGGAACCGCGCGCCCGGCCGCGTGGCGGCGAAGGCGGCGTCCGCGGCCTCGAGCACCGCCTGGTAGACCTGCAGCTGGGCCTCGCTGAACGCGCCGGACACCGGCAGCGTCCGGGTGATGTCCGCGGTGTAGAGGCTGTCCACCTCGACCCCGGCGTCCACCAGCAGCAGGTCCTCCTCGCCGACCGGCCCGTCGTTGCGGATCCAGTGCAGCGTGCAGCTGTGCGCCCCGGCCGCGGCGATCGTGTCGTAGCCGACCCCGTTGCCCTCCTGCCGGGCCCGGCGCTCGAAGGCGGTCTCCACCACCCGCTCACCGCGGCCGCCGTTGCGGCTGTGCCACACCGCCCCGGGCAGCGCGCGGACGATGTCGGCGAAGCCCCGCGCGGTGATCTCGATCGCCAGCCTCAGCTGGGCGATCTCCCACTCGTCCTTGACCAGGCGCAGCTCGGACAGCATCTGCGCGAGCTCGGCGTCGGCCGCCTCGGCCTCCTCGGCGCCGATCCCGGCCACCTCCCGGACGCGCTCCACCAGGGCCTCCACCCGGCCGTCGGCGCCGCGCACGACCCGCACGAGGAGGGCACCCTCGCCCTCGCCGACGTCCTTGCCGAGGGCCTCCTCGAGCTCGTCCAGGTGCCGGGTGGGCAGCCCGGTCTCCGCGGACACCTCCTCCAGGCTCGGCCGGACGCCGACCCACAGCTCGCCGTAGCGGGCGTCGGCGTAGAACTCCTGGGTGTCGCGCCCGGCCCGGGGCCGGAAGTAGAGCACGGCCTCGTGGCCGCCGCGGGGATCGCCGGCCGGGCGGGGCTCGAACACGAGCACGGCGTCCGGCTCGCGGTCGGTGCCGAGCCCGGTCAGGTGGGCGAACGCCGAGTGCGGCCGGAACCGGTAGTCGGTGTCGTTGCTCCGCACCCGCAGAACGCCGGCGGGCACGACCAGGCGCTCGCCGGGGAAGGCGGCCGATACCTGCTCCCGGCGGGCGGCCGCGTACGGCGCGGACTCCCGCAACGCCGGCAGCCGGCCCGGGCGGGGCGCCCAGCCGGAGGCGATGAACCGCTTGAAGGCCTCCGACGACGGGCGCTGCCGGTGCTCCACCTGCTGATCGACCTGCTGATCGACCTGCTGATCAACATGGGCCTGCTCGTCCATGAGGGCCATGGTCGCACCCCGATACGGTCGGGGGAGCGTGGCTGGGCGGCTGGAGGAGGTCCGGGATGCAGTTCGGGCGCACGTACGAGGAGTTCGAGGTCGGTGCGGTCTACCGGCACTGGCCGGGCAAGACGGTCACCGAGTACGACGACCACCTGTTCTGCCTGATCACGATGAACCATCACCCTCTGCACCTGGACGCGCACTACGCGGAGGAGACCACCGAGTTCGGCCGCAACGTCGTCGTCGGGAACCTGATCTACTCGCTGCTGATCGGGATGTCGGTGCCGGACGTGTCCGGCAAGGCGATCGCGAACCTGGAGATCGAGTCGCTGCGGCACGTGGCGCCCACATTCCACGGCGACACGATCTACGGCGAGACCACCGTGCTGGAGAAGCGTGAGTCCGCCTCCAAGGGCGACCGCGGGATCGTCACCGTGGAGACCCGCGGCTACAACCAGGCCGGGACGCTCGTGTGCGTCTTCCGGCGCCGGGTGATGGTTCCCAAGCAGTCGTACCTGGACGCCCGCGGCGGCGACCAGCCCGCACGGCCCGCCCCAGCCGGCAGTGAGCAGCGCGCCGTAGCCGGTGGCGGGCAAGCCGACGACCGGCCGGCTCCGGGCTAGGGGTCGGCCAGGCCGGCCCAGGGCTCGACGTCCGGGGCGGCCGCCTGGCCCTCGGGGCAGCCCCGCCGCCAGACGCACCACGAGCAGGCCCGGGACGGGCGCGGCGGGAACACGTCCGGGCCGGTCCGGCCGGCGTGGAAGTCACGGTCGGCGGCGGACGCATCGGCCGCGACCGACTCCGCCTCGGCGACCTTGCGGTCGAGGCCGGCCGGCGTGTGCTCCGCCGCGGCGACCGAGCCGGTCGGCAGGTGGTGCAGCTCGACC
>JBKPQU010000454.1:0-20514 GCA_046734255.1 Actinomycetota bacterium | reverse complement strand
GTCCGACAAGCTGATCGAAGTGTTCGCGGAGGGCCTCGAGGTCGAAGCGACGCAGCTCAGCGACGACACGTCCCCGGACAACACCGAGCAGTGGGACAGCCTGGCGGCGATGACTTTGGTGACCCTGCTCGAGGACAGCTTCGCGATCAAGCTCTCCACCCGCGAGATCATGAAAATGCGCACCATCGGGGTGGCCCGAGAGGTCCTCCGGGCCAAGGGTGTCGAGGGCATCTGACCTTGTCCATCGACACCGCCGACAGTCGCGGCGGCCAGCGGCGCTGGCTGGCCCACCGTCGGGACAGGTCCGCCGAGCCGACGATGCGCGTGGGCGTCTCCGCGAGCTTCACGGCGGAGCCGCTGGAGGCGTTCCTCGGCGTGCGTCTCCTGGACGCCGGTGAGGACCCGGCCTTCTCGTTCGCCGACTACAACCAGATCCATCAGGTCTGCTTCGACCCCGTCGGGATGCTGGGCCCGGTCGACGTGGCTGTGGTCCTGTGGCGGATCGAGGACGTCTTCGGTGCCGACGTGCAGCGGCTGCTCAGCGAGGATGCGGGCGGCGCCTTCGGCTCGATCGTGGCGGCCGCTGAGGACCTCGGCCGCACCCTGGCCGACTTCGCGCGGACGGCCGGCCATCCGGTGCTGGTGGCAGCCCCCCCGGCGATCGCGCCGATCGGCGTCGACCTCGCCGACAGTGCCGTCACCGTCGGCCTGGGGCGCCTGCACTCGGCCGCGAGCCTGGCCTTCACCGACGCCCTGCAAGGCTCGCCGGCGCGCGTGGTCGACCTGGCCGCGTGGGAGCGGTCGATGGCGACCGGCGACGTGCACGATCCGGTCAAGTGGATGGCCTACAGACAGCCCTATACCACCGCGTTCTGGTCGCTGCTGGGTCGCCACCTCGGTGATGTCATCGTTCGGGAGACGTCGCCCACCCCGAAGTGCGTGGTGCTCGACGGCGACAACACCCTCTGGGGCGGCGTCATCGGCGAGGACGGGATCGGGGGTATCGAGCTCAGCTCGGCCTTCCCGGGGATCGCCTACCAGGAGTTCCAGCGGGTGCTGAAGGGGCTGCGGAACCGGGGTGTACTGCTGGCGGTGGCCAGCAAGAACAACCACGACGACGTCATCGAGGTCTTCCGGACCCACGACGACATGGTGCTGTCGGAGAGCGACATCGCGGTCTGGCGGGTCAACTGGGGGCTGAAGTCGCAGAGCATCCGCGAGATTGCCGAGGAGTTGAACATCGGCGAGGACGCGCTCGTGCTGATCGATGACTCGCACTACGAGTTGGCCGAGGTGCAGGCCTCGTTGCCGCACGTGCGCTGCCTGCAGGTTCCCGAGGAGATCGCCGAACTGCCCGGGCTGATCGCGGACAGCGGCCTGTTCCGCAACATGCGGGTGTCCGCCGAGGACCTGCAGCGCACCGAGATGATCCTCTCGGAGCAGGCCCGCAAGGATCAGGGCTCGAGCATGACCCGCGAGGCGTTCCTCAGCTCGCTCGGGCTGGTCGTGGACTACTTCGAGGTCGCCGACGAGCACGTGGGGCGTGTGGCGCAACTGACCAACAAGACCAACCAGTTCAACCTGACGACGGTCCGGCGAACCGAGGCCGACGTGCGCGGCCTGGTGGCGTCCGACGACCACCTGGTTCGGGCGATCCGGGTGTCGGACAAGTTCGGCGACTACGGACTCGTCGGCGTCGCGGTGCTGCGCCGTCAGGGCGAGGTGTGGGACATCGACACGCTGCTGATGTCGTGCAGGGTGCTCGGGCGGGGAATCGAGACGGCGTTCATCGCGCGGCTGGCCGAGGACGTGGTGAAGGACGGCGGCGAGCGGATCACGGCGAGCTACATCCCCACGCCGAAGAACGTGATCGTGGCCGATCTCTATCCACGCCACGGCTTTACCGAGGAGGCCCCTGGGCGGTACAGCGCGTCGGCGTCCGCCGTGACCGCCGCGCCCACCCACATCACCTTCGCCTGACGATGCTCGACTTCGACTCCTTTCTGTTCTTCGAGAACCTGTTCCCGGTTCTGCTGGTGCTGCTGCCGGTCTACCGCGCGGTGAAGAGCGTACCGGCGCGCCGCATTCTCCTCGCCCTGGTGGGGCTCTACCTCCTCTGGTTGATCGCTCCGCGGCTGGCGCTGTTCTACGTCGGCTTCTGGCTCGTGGCGTTCGGCCTCGAGCGGCTGGTGGCACGTACCGCGGAGGCCCGGGGCGGCGCCTGGCTGTTCGCCGGGTCGATCGTGCTGCTCCTGGTGCCGATGGTGATCTGGAGGCTGCGCACGCAGCAGTTCGTCATCGACTTCAACCTCTGGGGGAACCAGGCGCTGCTGTCGACGTTCCCCCGGGTAGCAGCCATCGACCTGGTCCGTTCGATCATCCTGCCGCTGGGTCTGTCGTTCTCGACGTTCCGCGCCATCGACATGCTGATCAAGACCTACGTCGGCGTCTTCAAGGGGCTGCGGCTGGATGAGGTGCTGTGTTACGGGTTCTTCCCTCCCGTGCTGCTGATCGGCCCGGTGATCCAGTACACCGAGATCCAGCACGCGATCGAGCCCGGTCGCAGCGTCGTCTGGGACGATCTTCGGGCCGCCCTCCTGCTGGTCGTCAGCGGTCTCGTCAAGGTGTTCGTCCTCGCCTACCCGCTGCAAGGCAGCGCGCAGATGTTCGCCAACTTCAGGACGAATCCGACCTCCACGCTGTGGATCGAGCTGGTGCTCTTCGCGTTGTACTTCTTCTTCAACTTTTCCGGCTACTCCGACCTGGCCATCGGGGGCGCCAGGATCCTCGGATTCGACCTCGAGCGGAACTTCAACTGGCCCTACACCAAGACCAACCCTCAGGACTTCTGGAACTCGTGGCACATGAGCCTCACCCATTTCTTTCAGCGCAACGTGTTCGTGCCGGCGGGTGGTATGCGGCGGGACACCCAGTACCGCGCCATCTTCCTGACGATCATGGCGATCGCCCTGTGGCACGACATCTCGATCCCGCTGGTGGTGTTCGGGCTCTACCACGCCGTAGGGCTGATCGGACACCGCTGGCTCAAGGGCCGCCGGCCCCCACCTGACCCCCAGCCTCGCCTGCTCACGGTGGCCAAGGCCACCGGGCAGTTCATGTTCCTTACGCTGTCACTGCCGCTGATGGCGATCTCGACCGACCAGATCGTCCCGGTCTACTCCGCGTTGCTGGGGAGGTGATCATGCACGACGTGAAGGACGTCCAGGCCCTGCTCGACTCCCGCTTCCGCGGGGCGGGGCGAGGGCCGTGGTCATTGTTGCGAATCATGATCTGGATGGCGGTCGGGCTGGTGCTGATCGGGATGGCGTTTCCCGTCCCCGGGCCGAAGCTGTCCGCCAACAGGTACAACGCGAAGATCAAGGACCCGCTCGCCCGCATCGTGACGCTGGACGAGAACGACCCTCGCGGGTTCACGAGTACCAAGAAGGACGGCAACGACTTCACGATCGCGTGGGTGGGTCCGTCCACCTTGCAAAGCATCTCCCCGAAGCGGTACGCGTTCATTCCGGCGGACGTGCGGGACCGGATCCCCCAGATCGACGGCCGCAAGGTGGTGGTCGACATCTACTTCCTGTCCGGCGGACGGGTCGTGGACCTCTACGCGGCCACCGAGGCGGCGCTGAACTCGGACGCTGACATGATCGTGATCGACCTGAACCCGCTGTGGCTGTTCAACGAACGGGCGATCCAGGCCTATGAGAACCTCAATGGGACGACGTCCGTGCACCTGATCGATCACCCGTCCCAGTGGGATCTCGTCGCGGAACTGTACTCGCCGTCCGACGTCCTCCTGGGACTCGCCTCCACACACCTGCCCTCGGTCCGCAACCGGTGGAGCTACGCGGCGGAGATCCGCCGCCGCGTCCAGGTGTTCGACCGGCTCGACGTCTCGCCACCGCCGGCCACCACAACCCCGAGCGAACTCGACCTGGTCGCCCAGATGCAGGAACCGATCGAGTTCTGGACCAGGTACCGGCACACGGTTCCGGCTTCGGCGAGTATCCGGGACCGCCAGGCGGCCTTCCTCGAGCAGTCCGATGTGTCGGGCGGAACGGTTAACGATGTCGTGGTCGACCACCTGCTGGCGGCGGTGGTGCACTCCGGCCTGCCGGCCTACCTCTACGTGCCCCCGCTGGCTCCCGACGCGATGAAAGATCCCACCATCTCCGCCACCCTGGCCGGGATCGAGCGCCACCTCGGTGAGATCGCGGCACGGCACAGATCTCCTCTCGTCGAGGTCGACCATGAGTCGCTCGGACGAGTGCTGCCCCCGACGACCTTCAACGACCTCGCCCACGTGCAGGAGGACGGGCCCATCGTGAGCTACCTGGCACGTGCCATCTGCCACCAGCTGCTGGCCACGTCCACCGCCTCGCACTGCACCCCTCTCCCCAAGGAGGCCACCCCGTGAGTTTCCTTTTGAAGTACCTGATCGAGGCGGCGATCGGTGTGGTCCTCGCCCTCCTGCTGTTCCTTGCGCTGGCGGCGACGGTCGGCACCGTGCCGTTCATCTACCAGGGGTACTGATGACCGTGGAGGCGTTGCACCACGTCGGCTACGTCGTGCACCGGATGGGTCCGGCGCTGACGCGATGGCTGGAGGAGGGCGCCCGCCTGCTGGTGGAGCCGATCGACGACCCGGTACAGCGGGTGACCGTGGCTCTGCTCGAGACCGACGGTGTCGTGCCGGTCGAACTCGTGGCGCCGGTCCAGGACGACGCCTCGCCGATCGGCGCCCGCCTGCGGCGTGGGGGAGGGCTGGACCACTTCTGTTTCTCCGTCCCCGACGTATCGGCGCAGATCGACTCCGAGGTCGCCAGAGGCGCCATTCTGGTCTGTGCCCCGGTTCATGCGGTGGCCTTCCGCCGGGAGGTCGGGTTCGTCCAACGACGAACCGGCCTGGTGGTCGAGTTCATTTCCACCCATGAGGTTCCCGCCTGAACCTCGGTGTCCGCGGGCGTCCACCCGAACGGGCTGTACGGCCTCGACCAGCGAACGGCCCCGGGGTCAGACCTTGCGCAGCACGTACGCGACGTTGACCGCGAGGAGCTCGTCGAGGCTCTCCTGCAGCGTCTTTCCCTCGTACGGCCGGATCCGTTCCTGCTCGATCCGAAGCCCGGCGTCGGCGAACAGGTGCTCGAGCTGGCGCGGGTGGTCGAAAAGGAAGATGTGATCGACTGCCGGAGCGTTCAGGCAGGTCGTGATGAAGATATAGGCATCGTTCTTGGCCAGTCGCGCGATCTGCGCCATGAACAGGTCCGGACGCTCGACGTGCTCCAGGACTTCACCCATCACCACCGCGTCCCATGAGCTTGCGGGAAGCTGAGAGTCCAGGAAGTCCATGCAGCGCAGGTCCACGGGCTTGGCGTTGGCGCCGAAGTGGTCCACCACCGCCGAGGTCATCGCGATGCTCGTCTCGCTGATGTCGACGGCGGTGAACGAGTCGTACGCAGACGTGGCCGCGGCGGTCATCAGGAAGTAGCCGTGCCCCGGGCCGATCTCGAGGTAGCTGCCTGCCCTGTCGGTAGGCAGTGTCTCGCCGAAGAACCGGAAGATGTCGCGATGGTTGGGCCACAGGTAGTCGGTGATCGCGAGCCCGTACATGTACGCGGACATGTAGTCCTCATCGAAGTAGACGCTGCCCGCGACCTCCGCGAAGGTGGAGTAGCGGTACTTGCCGGTGCGACGGAAATAGATCTGCTCGCGGAGCGTGTCGCCGACGATGGTGAGGTAACACTCGGCCAGGTAGTCGGTGGCCAGCCCCCGCCCGACGCAGAAGTCGAGGTAGGCCTCCAGATGCCGTACCTCCTGGGGTGAGAGGGTCTCCAGCGCCCCTGACAGGAAGGTGCGGTGCACCGGGTTCTCCGCGAGGATGATCTCGACGAGCTCGCCGACCAGAGGCGGCAGCTCGGTCGTGCTTACCGAGCGCGACGACGTGATGCTCATGACGCTGGGTCTCTCCTAGGCGGACGACGACGGGCTGATCCCCCCGCGAGGGTACCCCCGGCCTTCCGGCCGGGACGGGATGACGTGCTGCCGCACCTCGCGGGCCGTCGGGTCGGCAGGCTCAATCTGCCCGGGTATGTCGCCGACCGGTCATCAGGTGCAGCAGCATGATCGCGCGGCGACGCACCGCCGCCGGACTGATGCGGTGCCCGCGGCGCGGTGCCTGCGACCACCGTGCCACGGTGGTGGATCGTCCCGGACCCACGTCGACCCGCTTGAGCAGCGTTCGCAGCCCCCCGGCGTCGAGCGCCGCGGCGTCCCACAAGCCGATCGTGCGTGCGTCGACGGTGGTGCGGCCCCACACCCGGCTCACGGCCTCGGCCAGGTCCAGGTCGGGGAGCACCCGGCGCGCGCGCTCCACCGCCGCCGTCCGCCACAACCGCACGGCACAAGGAGGGGTCACTTCGACCACGCCGGCTCGGTCCCCGTTCGCGGCAGCCACCATCCGCTCCAGCGTGTCGTGGCTGAGCACTCGTCCCGGGTCGAGCTCCAGCCGGAAGGTCACCGGGAACGATGAGGCCGCGACCTGCTCGATGAGCTGAACCCGGGCGTCACCCGCGACGTGCTCCCGTACGAGGCGCAGATCGCCCAGCACACCGTCGTCCAGCGGGACGGTGCGGGCGTCGTCCAGGGTCGACCAGGGGCCCACCACGAGCACCGCGCAGTCGGTCAGTGTGCTGGCCAGCACGGAGTCCACGGTGGTCGCGACCGACTCGTAGCCGGCCGTGGAGGCATCCACCACGATCTCGACGTAGGGCACCCGCCAGCTACGACGGGCTTGCCAGCGCCGGAAGCGAGGCAGCGGCATCCGGTTCGCCAGGTACGGACGGTTGTAGCGCCGGACCATCTCGGGCGAGTGGGTGGCGGTCGGGATGCCGAGGTGCCAGCTGCGGGCGGCCGGGACCGGGACGAACACCGCGCCCCGCTGGGCCAGCCGGTAGGCCAGCTCCGAGTCCTCGCCCAGCCGCAGGCAGGTATCCATCCCGCCGCTGTGCAGATAGAGCTCCCGATGCACCGCGCTGGTGGAGCCCACGGCGGCGCGGAACGCCTCGGCGTCCGCAGTGCGCAGCCCCGCAGCGTCCTGGATCAGACGCTCCACCCAGGCATGCGGCTGGGTCTGCTGCACGGCGAACAGCTCCTCCATCCGGCCGTCAGTGGCCATCCGGTACACCCGCTCCGGCGTCAATGACCACTCGCCGACCAGGCGCTTGTACCCGATCGTGACCAGGTAGTCCGCGACGTGGTGCCAGCGCAACTGCTCCTCGATGTGCTCCGGGAACGTCACGATGTCCGCGTCCAGCCAATGCACCACATCCCCGGACGCGGCCAGGGCCCCGGTGTGGCAGGCGTGCGCACGGCCCCAGCCGGTTTCTGGCGCGCGCACGATGGTGCAGTTGGGTGGGCGCAACTCCGGCAGCCGCAGCGCCGGGGTGGATCCGTCGTCCACGACCACGACCTCGGTGAGCCCGCCCGGATAGGTCTGCGCCGCCAGGGCCGCGAGCACCAGGTCGAGCCGGTCCTGCCCGTCACGGGCCGGGATCACCACGCTGACCGTGAGCCGGGGCTGGACCTGTGGCAGGGCGTCGGTCAGCGGTCCCCAGTCGTTGCGCCGGATGACGACCGGCTCACCGCCGCTCATTCGCAGGGCAGCCGGTGCGGGATCACAGCAATCCCGCGATGAAGGCAGCGCCCCGCACCTCGGATCGACGCTCGGGATCCACGTCCACCTGGCCGGTGAAGAACGAGGCGCAGCGCTTGCGGTAGTCCACCTGCCAACTTGCCAGCTCCCGAACGGCGTCGCGCAGCTCGACCCGACTGGCGGTCTTGGGGAAGGCGCCGCGCGGATCCTGGAAGTCCGGCACGCGCTCGCCGTGGGGGTTGTGGTAGATCACCGGAACGCCCCGCGCCATCGCCTCGTAGAGCACAGTGCTGAACCGTGACACCAGAGCCGCAGCGCGGATCACCTCGTGCCGGATCGGTTGCGAGGTGACGTGACGCGCATGTGTGGAGTGCTTGGTCTTCAGCGCCGGGTGTTGGGAGACCAGGAACTCCCGTCCGGCGTCCTCGATTCCGCCCTGCACCGAGAGAATCCAGTCGTCGGCCTGGTTGGTGAGCACGTTGTAGGTGAAGTTGAAGTTCACCAGCACGGGCTCCAGCCCACCCGGTTGCGACGGCGGGTCCTGCCAGATCCGTTCCAGCCGGGAGCTCCCGACGACTGCAACATCGCGGTCGGCGAGAGCCTTCGCGTCGTTCGGGCCCTGGCCGAGAACGTAACGTACCCGGCGGTAGGGCAGCCGTTGCTGGCCGGTGTCGGCGTCGGTGAAGTCCTGCACGCCCTCGACCTTGGCGAAGGTCGGCGCCCCGTGGCGGTCCGCGCACTCCACGAGCTCCCGGGTCGGGCCCCAGTCGTTCAGCACCACGACCCCGGCCACCGGGGATCGGTCGGGCAGCGCGGCGTCCCAGGAGAGCACGACGTCGGTGTACCGGGACAGCTCGGTCAGCACGGTGGCGGGTGCGCTGTCCGGCACCATGAACGAGGTGGGCACGCCTCGCGCGGAGAGCTCCTCGGCCAGCGGGCCGAGCTCGTCGACGTGGTACCGGCTCTGCGGGACCAGAATCACCGTGCCGCGGGCGTGGTCCTCCAGCCCGGTTGTCGCCAACTCTGGAAGCCTGTGCAGCTCGCGGACGCCGACCGGGCGGCCGGTTCTGGCTGTCACGCCCGCACGGGGCCGCACGGTCTCCTCGGCGGCAGGGGCCGCAGCGATGCCGGACCCGGGGTCGTGAGTGGAGCGCATCAGCGGCCCGAGTGAGCTCACCAGCTCGTGGCGCAGTTCCGCGCGCTGCGCCGCGTGGGCCACGTCCTGCAGCCGAACTCGCTGGACGGCGTACCGGTAGGGATCCTCGACCGGGTCGAACGGCAGCGGCCGCCGGAGCAGGTCCCGGTCGATCCGGGCGAGCATCCGCTCAACCTGCTCGGCGCGTCCGGTGAGGAGCGCGAGAGCCAGGAAGCGCAGCTGGCGCCGGAGGACCTTCGTCTCGCGCACGTAGTAGGACAGCGGATGGGTGTAGGCGGCCACCGATCCGGGGATCGCGTCCGGTTCGATCTCGGTCTCCACCGCATCGATCACCGACCGGACGACCTCGAAGTGCAGGGCAGGGTTGTCCCGGATCATCGACCCGTCCACCTGCCGGTACCCGACACCGACGTAGCGGGCGTACTCGAACCAGTAACCGGCACGCAGCACGCGCAGGTAGAAGTCGAAGTCCTCCGCGGAATGCAGGATCTCGGAGAACCCGCCGAGCGCGCGCACGATCGCGGTGCGCAGGATGGGGGCACTCGCGATGAACGGGGTGTCCCACTGGGCGTCCGAAAACGTCACCCGGTGCAGCGCCCGCGCTTCGTCGGCCCGCTGCCGGGGGCTGCTGTCCGGCGACACCGCCCGCCAGTCGCAGTAGGCACCGGCGCACTGCGGATCGCCGCCGATCACGTCGAGTCGCCGGGACAGCGCCTGCGGCCAAAGGAAGTCGTCGGCGTCCAGGAACGTCACCCAGGCGGCCCGGGCGAAACTGAGTCCGGTGTTCCGCGCCGCGGGCAGCCCGGCGTTGCCCTCGTGCTGGACGACCCGGAAGCGGTCGTCGGCGGCCGCGAAGGCCACCGCGACGTCCATGGTGAGGTCCGTGGATCCGTCATCGACCACGATGCACTCGAAGTCGGCGAAGTCCTGCTCGATCAGGCTGACCAGCGCCTCACCGAGGAACCTGCTGTCGTTGTAGGCGGTCACCACGACGGTCACCCCGGGCTGCCATCCGACGGGCAGCTGATGGCTGTGTCCCGGTGGCGGCGCGCTCCGCACGCTCTTCCCCCGGCTGGTCCAGCGCGGCCCCCCGATCGCGGTGCCGAAGAGCAGGTGGGTGTGCAGCACCGCCCCGAGCGTGATCACTCCCACGGCGCCGACCAGCAGCACCGCCCGCAGCCACCAGGAACCCACCAGCACGGCGAGCGCGGCCAGCAACAGCGGAAGGATCACGTAGGACAGCGCCACGGACGCCACCAGGGCTGAGCCCTCCCGCGTCCCCCGCCCCCGGACCACGTCGAGCGTGGCATGCAGCACTGGTCCGATGCGTTGGCGCATCCCCGTCGGCAGGAGGTGGTACACCCCCTGGAGGCGCCTTCTCAACCGGATCCGGGAGGGGGTGCTGGGCATCAGTCGGTGTCTCTTTCACGATCGCGTAGGCCGGTCGGTGCCCGGAACGGCTACTCGGTTCCAAGCTTGAGCAGGGCGCCGCCGTCTGCGGCGAACACGGCGCCGGTCACGTAGCCGGTCACGTCGTCGTCCAGCAGCGCTGCGACAAGCCTAGCCAGCTGTACCGGCTGGGCGACGATGCCCAGCGGAGTGCGCCCCGCCAGCAGCGACATCGCCTGCTCGACCGAGCCCTCCTCAGCCCGCCGCGCGAACCCCTCGACCAGCATCGGCGTGTGCACCGCCCCCGGTGCGACGGCGTTGACCCGCACGTCGGGAGCCAGATCGAGCGCCGCGGCACGGGTCCAGCCCTCCAGCGCCGCTTTGGACGTCGCGTAGGCCGCCATATCGCGGGTGGTGGCCCTGGCGTGGACGCTGCTCACGGCAACGACGGCGCCGTGCGCGCGCCGCAGATCGTCCAGGCACTCCGCCACGAGCTGCTCCAGCGCCAGCACGTTGACCTGCAGGCAGCGCTCCCAGACGTCCAGATCGAGGCCCCCGGCCGGCCCGACCGGCTGGACGGCGGCGGCGTGCACGACGGCTGTGATCGGCCCGGCCGCGCGCGCCGCGACCACCGCCTCGCTCAGCGCCCGGCGGTCGGCGACGTCCACCTGGACGGCCAGCCAGTCCTCGGTGGCCCTCGTCACGGCAGGCCGCGGCCGCACGTCCAGGCCGGTGACATGCCATCCGCGGGCATGCAGGACGTCGCTGACCGCACCGCCGATGCCACCGGATGCACCGGTGACCAGGACGTGTCCGGCGCTCACGCCGGGTCCAGGTGGGCGAGCAGGTTGTCCACGGCCAGCCGGCTGGTCCGTTCCACGGCCTCCTTGGCGTTGGAACCGTTGTGCGCGCCGAGGATGACCTGCGGCAGGGCGCGCAGCGGGCTGTCAGCCGGAAGGGGTTCGATCTCGTACACGTCCAGCGCCGCGCCCGCCAGGTGCCCCGACAGCAGTGCCTCGAGCAGGGCCGGCTCGTCGACGATGGGGCCGCGGGCGACGTTGATCAGTTTGGCGCCGAACCTCATGGCGGACAGCGCCTTGGCATCGATCAGGTGGTGGGTCTGGGCAGTGAGCGGGCAGCAGAGCGCAAGGTAGTCCGCGGCGGGCAGCACGTCCTCCAGCGTTGTCGCCCGGACGCCGTCGGCCTCCGCGGCGGCGGCGGCCTCCGCCGACGGGTCGCACCCCACGATGTCCATCCCGAGGGCTCGGCAACGGAGGGCGAGCGCCCGGCCGATCGACCCGAGCCCGACCACGCCGAGGACCTTTCCGCGCAGGGACTCACCCTCGACCTTCAGCCAGGCGCCGGCGCGCACCGCGGCGTCCACCCGGTGCAGGCCTCGGGCGAGCATGAGGAGGTAGCAGGTCGCCACGTTGGCCACGTCGTCGGCGAAGACACCGGGGGTGTTGGTGACCGTGATGCCGAGGCGGGCCGCGGCGTCGGTGTCGATGCAGTCGATCCCCACGCCCCACTTCGAGAGGATCCGCAACTGCGGTGCGGACTCCATCACCTTTGCGGTGAACTCGTCGTCGCCCACGATGACCCCGTCGATGTCCGGCATGATCGTGAGGAGCTCGTCCTCGGACAGATGCTGGGCCACCTCCGGGACGACGAGTTCGATGTCGCGGGCCGCGAACTCGTCCTCGAACTTGTGCAACTCCCGCTGCATCTGCACGCAGGAGACCAGGACGCGTCGGCGCATCAGGCGCCCACCGCGCTGAGCTCCGCGCGCGCGGCCCACACCGCCTCGGCCAGCCGGAAGTCGCGCTCCTCGTCGATGTCGATGGCCTCGAGGTGGTCGATCTCGAACAACAGCGGATGCGCGCCGATCCGGTTTCCCCGCTCGGTCAGAGTGTCGCGATCGAAGACGTAGCCGCAGGAGTTCTCCAGGAACACCGGCGGCAGGTCCTGGGTCCTGAGCAGGACCGAGGGGTCGTGGTTGATCGGTTCGGCCTTCTCGGACCACAGCCGGGCCTGCAGGCGGGTCACCATGAAGAGTGAGTCGTGCGTGGCTGCCCGCCGGCCGTCGAGGTAGCGGCGCAGCGCCGCGCTGATCGTGCGTGCGGTCAGGAACGGATTGGTCGAGTGAGTCTGCAGGAAGACGTCCGCCTCGAGGTGGCGGATGGTGTTGAGCAGCACGTCGTTCATCGGGATCTCGCCCGCCCGCAGGTGTTCCGGCCGCCTCAGCACTCGCACGTCGGGCAGCGTGTCCGAGACCTGCTCGATGATCGTCTCGCTGTCGGTGTCGATCACCACCTCGTCCACCTCGGGAACCTGCAGCAGCGTTCCCACGATGTGCTGGTACAAGGGGCGGTCACCGAGCACACGGTAGTTCTTCCCCACCACGCGCTCGCTGTTGTGCCGCATCGGTACCAGAGCGGCTATCGTCACGTTCTCCTCCGGCGTCACAGCCACATCTGTTCGGTGTAGTCGATCGGGTTCCCGGACACCTCGGTGACCGTCGGAGCGCGCGCGTCCAGCGGGTAGTAGAACCGGCGCTTGAGCCCCTCGCTGACGTGGTCGGTGTGCGACTGCCCCTGCCATGCCCCGAGGAACTGCGCGAAGCGGAAGGCGGGGATGCCCGCCAGGTTGGAGAGCAGCACGCCCTCCCGCGTGGCGTGCACGTAGTCGCTGACGGTGTTCCCCGCCGTCAGCGCCATGGCCTCCAGGGCCTTGAGGTGCCGTTCGCCCATGATCCGCTTGTAGGCGATCGCCTCGCGACGGTAGCGGTTGAGCGTCTGCCCCCACGCCTCCTCGTGCACGTGCACGACCGGGGCCTCGGCGACGTAGGAGATCGCGTACCCGCGCTGCTGGGCGGACTTCGCCCAGGCGATGTCCTCCAGGCCGGTGAGCTCCTCGTCGTAGTGCTGCTCCAGCCAGGTGCTGCGCCGGATGGCGGCGTTGGCGTTGTTGCAGAAGGGGTGGTCCTGGCGCCGGATCGAGGTGGCCGGGAACCACTTCAGCATGACCCGCGACTCGGAGTACTTGGTGCGGTGGTCGCCGACCTGACGCCCGTAGGTGAGCACCACCTCCGGATCGGCGAAGGGGGTGGTGAGCCGCTCGAGGTATGAGTCGTAGACGGGGTAGACGTGGGCGCTGACGAACACGAGCAGGTCGGTGGACGCCGCCTCGCACCCGATGTTGAGCGCGCGCCCGAAGGAGAACTCCTCCTTCTTGATGTGCGCGATGTCCGAGGTGTACCGGCTGACGATGTCCAGCGTTGCATCGGTCGAGCCGGAGTCCACGACGACGATCTGATCAGGCCGGCAGGTCTGGCGCTCGAGCCCTGCCAGCAGCCGGCCGATGTGCCGCTCCTCGTTCAGGCATCTGATCACCACGCCGATGCTCGGCAAGACATCCTCCACGGTGAGGCGGTACGCGAGGACGTCAGTTTGGCACAAGGGCCGTCGGTCACCGCCGCAGCACCGCGGGTCTCGGCAGGTCCGTACAGGGGTTTTTCCTGATGATCTGTTGAGACTCTCTGTAATGTGTCCGATACCCTGTGTGCACATTCTTAGGTGATCACGAGTTCAGGGGCTTTTCGTTCCATGCGCAGGTTCTTGCTCAGCCTCCTCGCCGTCGCGCTGGGCGCTCCCGCCCTGACGGTTTTGCCGGTGGTCGTGGTGGGGCGCTCACCGGATCCGCACCCCGTGGGTCCGCACGTGGAGGGTCACGCCCTGCGGGGCCTGGATGCCGGACAGATGCGCTCGGTGGCCGGCCGGGCCAGCCGGCTCGCCGCCGAGGTCGCGTGGGCCGAAGAGATCAGCGCCCGGCGCTCCACGGCGCAGGCCGACGTGCCCGCCGGCGCCGGGACCATGGGCGAGCATTCCGCCTTCGTCGATCCCGGGGTCGGCCACCCGGCCGTGCTCACGAAGGTGCTGCGCAGCGATCGTCCCTTCCAGACCGTGGGCGTGACCTGGAACCCGATCTCCGGCGCCGAGCCCGATCTGACCGTGGTCCTGCGCACCCGTTCCGACCAGGGGTGGACGGAATGGCAGGCATTGGAGATCCAGGACGGCGGCGACGACCCCGGCGGCCCGAGCGTGCGCGGGGGGACCGAACCCGCCTGGGTCGGACCGAGCGACGAGGTGCAGGTGCGCGTGGACGTCCGCTCCGGGCGACTGCCGGCCGGGCTGCAACTGGAGTTGATCGACCCGGGAAGCTCGGAGTTCGACCGGGTCGCGGGGCAGGCGCCGCCGATGTCGGCGGCCGCGGTCGCCGTCCAGCCCCGGATCCTCAGCCGACGGGCGTGGGGTGCGGACGAGGCCCGGGTCAGGAGCGCGCCGACCTACATGCCGACGATCCGTGCGGGGGTACTGCACCACACCGTCGACCGCAACAACTACACCGCATCCCAGGTTCCGGCGATCATTCGCGGCGACTACGCCTACCACCTGAGCAGGGGCTGGAACGACATCGGCTACAACTTCCTCGTCGACCGGTTCGGCCGGATCTGGGAGGGCCGGCGCGGGGGGATCACGCTGGCTGTCCAGGGCGCGCACGCGGGTGGGTTCAACACCGACACCTTCGGCGTGGCGATGATCGGGAACTACGAAACCGTCCGGCCCGGCGCCGCGGCGGTCAACGCAGTGGTCAGGCTCTTCGCGTGGAAGCTGGACCTGTTCCACCGCGATCCACGGGGGCAGACCAACCTCACCTCGGCCGGTGGGGGGACCGCGCGGTACAAGGCAGGTACGACGGTCCGCAAGCCGGTGATCATGGGCCACCGGGACGTGGGCCGGACCGCATGTCCCGGCCGCTACCTGTATCCCCTGCTCGGCTCGATCCGGTCCAGGGTGGCCGCCGTGATGCGCGCCGGCCTGCTCGAACCGGTCGGGCCCCCGTCGAGTACCAGGCTCGGGGCCGGCGCCTCGATCAACGTCCGCTCGCTCGCCGCGCAGTCCTGGCGGCTGAGCGTCGGTGACCGCTGTCGCGGCGGGACCGTGGCCACGCTCACCGGCAGGGTCCCCGCCAGGACGCGGTTCACCGCGAGATGGAACGGGCGCGGCCCCGGCTCGGTGGTCAGCCGACCCGGTGCCTACACGATGACGCTGACGTCCCGCTCGGCGGCGGGAACGGCACGGCCGCTGAGCCGCCGGGTGATGGTGCTGCCTCCGGCGCCGCCGAGCCTGTCGCCGGGTGCGCTCTCCGGCGGTGCCGGAGGGTACGTCCCGGTGGTGCCCCGCCGGCTGCTGGACACCCGCTCCGGTGCCGTGCTGCCCGCCGGCCCTGGTGGGCGGGTCGACGTCCCGATCCTGGGCCGGGCCGGCGTGCCGTCCAACGGCGTCACCTCGGTGGTGCTGCAGGTGACCGCGCTCTGCCCGACCAGCCGCACGTCGCTGCAGGTCTGGCCGAGCGGCCAGCCCCGCCCGGGGACAACGACGCTCCCGCTGCCCGCGGGACAGGCCCGGACGGCGCTGGTCACCGCGGCCGTCGGCACCGGCGGAAAGGTGAGCATCGGGAACGCCTCGGGCGTGACCGACCTGCTGGTCGACGTGCTCGGGTATCACGCCGGCGCGGGCGCCGCGTTCCGCCCGACCGCCCGCACCCGTGTGTACAACACCGGGTCGGTCGCGCAGGGCGCGGTGCGGGACGGCGAGGACCGGGTGGTCACCCTGCCCTCGCTGGCCGGGGTCGCGCCCAACCAGATCGTGGCCGTGGTCGCCGACCTGACCGTCTCCCGTCCCGCTCGGGCGGGGACGTTGTCGGCCTACCGGGCCGGCATCGCGCGGCCCACCGTCGCCACGCTCGCCTTCCCGGCGGGGGGCAGCACGGACGTCCGGTCGGTGATCGGAGTGCACGCCGGGCAGCTGGTGCTGCACGCGTCCGGCACGGCGGTGGCGGCCTCCCTCGACGTGGTGGGTGTCTACGTGGCCGCCCCGGCAGCCGGTGACCGGTTCACCGCGCTGCCCGGGGTGCGGCTGCTGGACACGCGCTCCCCGAAGAACCGACTGGTGGCCGGAGCGCCACGGAACCTCGTCGTGGCCGGTGTCTCCGGTGTCCCCGCCAACGCCTCGGCGGTGGTGGTCAACCTCGAGGCGCTGTCCCCGACTCTGACCACCTCGATCACCGGATGGCCCGCCGGGCAGGCCGCTCCGGCCGGCGTGGACCTGCGGGTGCCCGCCGGTGAGGACCGCGCCAACCTGGCCGTGATCCCGATCGGCGCGGGCGGAGCGGTGTCGCTGAAGACCGCCGCGGGCTCCACGGACCTGATCGTGGATCTGGTCGGCTACTACGACTGAGCCCACCCCGGCCGGTCGGCCGGACATGGGTCACGCCGACACGTCCGTGCGCTTGCGCCGAGGTACCGGGGTGTTTCGCCCTGATCCGTCGATACTGGCGGACGTGCCTTCCCCCGCATCGCCACCGCGCTCGCCGGAGATCTCCCGCCGGCCTGCGGGCCGGCCCGGGCCGTCGACCGGGCGCCGCTCGCCGTCACCAGCGGCGAACCAGCGGCTGCTGGCCCGTCGCGCGATCACCCTGGTCCTGCTCACCGTGGCGCTGCCCGGGTCGGGGCACCTGGCCGCGGGCAGCCGGACCGTCGGCCGGCTGGCCCTGCGGGCATGGCTTGTCGGGGTGGGCGCGCTGCTCCTGGCGCTGGCCGGGTGGTTCGTGGCCCGCGACCTGCTGCTCGCTCTGCTGACCAGGCCGCTGGTGCTCTCGCTGCTCGCCGTGCTGCTGCTGGTCGTCGCCGTGGCCTGGCCGGCGCTGGTGATCGACGCATGGCGACTCGGGCAGGCGGGTCTGGTGGCGGCCCGCGATCGCCGCCGGGTGGCACTGGTCGCGGCCGCCGCGGCGCTGGTGACGTCGCTCCCGCTGTTCGGCGTGGGAACCCGGGTGTGGGCCGCGGGGGACCTGATCGGCACCGTGTTCACCTCCGGCCCGCCCTCGCCCACCGTGGGCGGTCGGTACAACGTGGTGCTGCTCGGCGGTGACGCCGGGCCGGACCGGGTGGGCCTGCGTCCGGACAGCGTCACGCTCGCCAGCATCGACGCGGACAGCGGGCGCACGGTCCTGTTCAGCCTGCCGCGCAACCTGGAGAACATCCCGTTCGCCCCGGGCAGCGCGGCCGCTCGGGCGCTGCCGCAGGGCTGGTCGTGCGGCGACGACTGCCTGCTCAATGCGATCTACGGGTGGGGTACCGAGCACCGAGCGCTGTTCCCCGACGCCGCCGACCCCGGGGCCGAGGCGATGAAGCAGGCGGTCAGCGGGATCACCGGGCTCCATGTCAACTACTACGTGATCGTCGACCTGGCAGGCTTCCGGGCCCTGATCGACGCGATGGGTGGAGTCGATCTCACCGTCGGCTCCCGGGTGCCGATCGGCGGGGGGACGTCCCGGGTCTCCGGCTACATCCAACCCGGCCACCAGCACCTCGACGGATACCACGCCCTGTGGTACGCGCGCTCCCGCCAGGGCGCCAGCGACTACGTGCGGATGGCGCGGCAGCGCTGCGTGATGACCGCCATGGTCAACCAGCTGGACCCGACCACCCTGCTGGCCCGGTTCCAGGACGTGGCCGCCGCCGGCAAGGACGTCGTCAGCACGGACATTCCGGGCAGTCAGCTCCCGGCCTTCCTCCAGCTCGGGTCCAAGGCCAAGAGCCAGCGGATCACCAGCGTCCAGTTCGTGCCTCCGCTGATCACCCCGGCCCGGCCCGATTACGGCGTGATCCGCTCCACCATCCGGACGGCGCTGGACGCCTCCCGGAAGGATGAGCCGGACCAGGGTGGGTCCCCCGGGGCCACGCCGGCGCCCTCCGGGGGCTCGACCGGTGCCGCCGGCGCGCACCAGCGGCCGGCGATCGGCGGGACCGCCCCGTCCGGGCCGTCCGCGACATCCACCCCCTCGACGGCGCCGGCGGCCGGGGTGGACATCCGCCAGATCTGCCGGGCGGGCTGACCCCCCGCACGGCGCCGAGGGCCCGGACGTCACCCGCGCGGGGGTCACCCGTCCGGTCCCCGGAACCCCGTGACCGCCTCACGCCCCATCCCCGGCGGCCGACGGGGGCCTCGTGCCCGACACCGCATCACCGAGGCGGAAGCGCAGGGACGACCGGGAAGGCACCGCCCTCCCGCGGGGTTGGGGGAGGGGTGCCCGCAGGCTCGCGCTGATCGCCGTCCTCGGGCTGGTCCCGCTGTCGCCGGCCGCCTCCGTGCTGGCCACCTCGACCCAGGGAGTGACCACCGGCAAGGTCACCATCACCGGCGCGGGCTTCGGCCACGGCGTCGGGATGTCCCAGTACGGCGCCCGCGGCCAGGCCGAGGCCGGTCGCTCCGTGAGCCAGATCCTGCGGCACTACTACTCCGGCACCACGGTGACCGGCTACCCGGACCGGATGGACCTGCGGGTCAACGTCGTCCACCGGGGCACGCTGATCCGGCTCGACACCACACCGCTGGCGTCGGGGGGCGGCCGGATCGTCCTGGTCCCCGCGGGGGCGCCCAAGGTCTCTGTGCCCCCCGGCGGCTCGGTGGCCGTGACACCCGCCGGTACCAGGGTGAGCGCCGTCGTCCGCTCCGACGGGGCCACCCGGACCATCACCGCGCCCTCGCTCGTGGTCCGCTGGTCTGGGGGCAGGGGAGTGTCAGGCCCGGCCACCACCCTCGACGTGGCCTCGACCACCCGCGCCGGCAGCACCGCGGTGGCGAAGTCCCGCCGCTACCGTTGGGGCAGCCTGGACATCCGACCGTACGGCTCCCGGCTCGAGGCGGTCGCCGTCGTCGACCTGCACGGGGAGTACCTGCGCGGGATCGCCGAGGTCCCGTCGTCCTGGCCGGTCGCGGCGCTGGAGACCCAGGTCGTGGCGGCCCGCAACTACGCGCTCGCGGCCCACGCCACCGGTACCCGCGCGTCCTGCGGGGGCTGCCACCTGTGGGACGACACGCGGAGCCAGGTCTACTCCGGCTGGGCCAAGGAGGCTCCCCGGATCGGCGCCCGGTGGGTCGCCGCGGTCCGGGCCACCCAGGTGTCCTCCACGAAGGGTCTGACGGTCCTGTACGCGGGCAAGCCGATCACGGCGTACTACTCCTCCTCCAGCGGCGGGCGGACCCGTGACGTCAGCCAGGTGTGGGGAGGGTCGGTGCCCTACCTGCGCAGCGTGGCCGACCCGTGGAGCGTCGACGCCAGCAACAACCCCTCCTTCGCCTCCTGGAGCCGGTCGGTGCCGGTGAGCAAGGTGCTGCGCGCCTTCGGCCTGCACGACCTGACGTCGCTGCGGGTCAGCGCACGGGACCGGAGCGGCGCCGCCACCACGGTCGTCGCGAGGTCGTCGTCGGGACATGCGGTCGCGCTGTCCGGTGCGAGGCTGCGGGCCCGCCTCGGCCTGCCCTCGGACTGGTTCCGTGGGTTCACGCTGCCGACCGCCGCCGCTCCGAAGCCGCCGACCCCCAACGCCTCCGCCGCCTCGGCCCGTTCGCCGTCCGCCGCGGCGTCGCTCGCCTCCCGGGCCTCGCCGCCGCGTTCGATGATCCCGGCCGGGCTGCCCTCGGTGTACTGGCGGTCGGGTAGCGCGACCCTGAACGGCAAGGCCTGGCGCACCTCCTGCCGGCGGTCGGCGTCCGGCACCTACCGTTGCGTGGCGTCGGTCCGCACCACCGTCTACCGGAAGAACTCCCGCGGGCTTTGGGGCCCGACCGTGGCCTGGGTCCCCGACTCGGTCAGCTTCTACGCCCGGGACTCCGCATGGTGGAGCCGGTACGCGCGGGCCAGGCCGGGCACGTACGACGTCTTCGGCCACCACCTCCGGACGTCGTGCACGCCGTCCCGCGACCGTGGCCCGAGGGTCTGCACCACCTGGGTCCTGACCACCCGGGTCGCCCGCCGCCCCAACGGCCACGGCGGCTACTTCTACTACCGCGTCTCGGTCTGGGACATCAACAGCCGCGTGGGCCTCATCCGCGCCTGAGCGCTTCCCCCTCCAGTTCGGCGCGGGGGAGGGTCGCGGTGACCCGCTCCTCCTCGACGAGCCGCCCGCGGCCGGCGGCGTCGATCAGGCCGAGGTCATGGTGGAGAACCACGGAGCCGCCGGTCCACCAGGCGGCCAGCAGCGCCTCGACCTGCGCCGGACCCGCGTCGGTGAGCAGGCGGACGCCGGCCGGCAGGCCGAGATCGGCGCCCGCGGCGGCGGCGGCCGGCGCCAGCTCGCCGTGGGACAGCGTGGGCCGTCCCGGTCGCTGAAGCGCGCGATCGGTCGGCAAGGGGGTGACGAGCGGGAGGAACACGTCGCCACGCCCGCGACCCTCGAT
>JBKPQU010000453.1:0-5353 GCA_046734255.1 Actinomycetota bacterium | reverse complement strand
GGGTGTACCCGGGACGGCGGCGGCGGGCCGCCAGGTAGTCGTCCAGGCCGACCTTCAGCCCGTGGCGCATGAACGCGGCGGTGGCCGGGTGCATCCGGTCCAGCCCGGCCTGGACCGCCTGGCGGCCGAGCGCCGCCACGTGCTCGGCGGTGGCCAGCGTCAGCCAGTCCAGGTCGGGGTCGCCGCCGGCGGTGAAGACGTCCTCCGGCTCCAGCCAGGTGACGGGCACGCCCAGGACCTCGGCCAGCGTCTCGACGCCCGCCGCGTGCAGCTTCGCGACCGCCTCGGGAAGGGGCCCGAGCGGCGAGGTGCGCTGCGCGGCGATCAGCCGGCGGGGAGCCGGGCCGGGGTCGGCGTCCAGCGCGATCGGCGCCGGCGCGGACGACGGGTCGCCCGGCACCACCCCCGCGATCAGCGACAGCAGCAGCCGGAGATCGGCGACGGTCGTGGCCATCGGACCGTAGGTGGACAGGTCGATCCAGTCGGCCACCGGCCAGCGGCCGACCAGACCGTGCGTCGGCTTGATCCCGACCAAGCCGCAGAACGCGGCGGGGATCCGCACCGATCCGCCGCCGTCCGTCCCGGTGGCCACCGGGACCATCCCGGCGCACAGCGCCGCGGCCGACCCGCCGCTGGAGCCGCCGGCGGAGTATTCCACCGCCCACGGGTTGCGGGTCACGCCCTCGAGCAGGTTGTCCGTGAAGCCCTCGGTGGCGAACTCGGGAAGGTTGGTCTTGCCGACGACGATCGCGCCCGCCGCTCGCAGCTTGGCCGGCACGACCTCGTCGCGCTCGGCGGGAGTGGCCGAGGCCAGCAGCAGCGACCCCTTGCGGGTGGGCAGCCCGGCGACGTCCTCGAGGTCCTTGACCAGCACGGGGACGCCGGCCAGCGGTCCCGGCGCGACCTCCCCGTCGGCCATCTCCTGGTCCAGCTTCGCCGCCTCGGCGCACGCCAGCTCCGCGCGCAGGGCGATCACGGCGCCGATCTCCCCGTCCCGGGCGGTGATCCGCTCCAGGGCCTGCTCCACGGCCGCCAGGGCCGTGCACCGTCCCTCCGCGACGGCGCGGGCGAGGTCGCCGATCGGCCCTCCGGACACCTCGCTCACCTGCCCCCGGACTCCGTCGCCACCCCGTCGAACGTAGCGTCGATCGCGGCAGCCGCGCCCACCGAGCTCATCCCGTCCACCCCCAACAGGAGTCCCCGACTCTCTCATGGTCGCCCGCGGCTCCGGCGATCCGGTGCCGATTCTGCGAGAAGCTCTGGCCGGGGCCGCCGCAGGCTGCTGGATCACGATCGTGTCACGGCGGTCCATCGTGCCACTTCCGCGGGCGGCAGCGAGAGATTCCCGCCCCACAACGCCGCAGGTCACCGGCCACCGGTCCGGACGCCGCGGGTGGGCGGCCGGCCCGCAGGTAGCCTCACGGGCGTGACGCTCGCGATCAGGGCGGCGCGAGTCCTCGACGTCGAGACCGGCACCCTCCGCAGCGATCAGGTCGTGCTGGTGGAGGGTGAGCGGATCACCGACGTCCGCGACGCCGCGCTCCCGCTGCCCGACCGGGCCCGCGTCATCGACCTGCCCGGGCACGTCCTGCTCCCCGGCCTGATCGACCTCCACACCCACCTCGTCGGCGCGATCGAGGGCGGCCACTACACCGCGATCCTCGCCCGTTCCGAGGCCGACGAGGCCCTCACCGGGGTCGCCAACGCCCGAGCCACCCTGCGGGCCGGGTTCACCACCGTCCGCGACGTCGGCACGTTCCGGGCGTTCGTGGACGTCGCGCTGCGGCGCGCGATCGAGGCCGGCCACTTCCCGGGGCCGCGGATGATGTGCGCCGGCGGGTACGTGACCTGCACCTCCGGCGGCGGCACGCTCAGCGGGCTGGCGCCGGACGTCGTCCTGCCCCGGCAGATGCGGATCGGCGTCGCCGACACGCCGGACGAGGTCCGCCGCGTCGTCCGAGAGCTGGTCAACGGCGGGGCCGACCTGATCAAGGTGATCGCCACGGGCGCCGTGCTCGCGCCCGGCACCCACCCCGGCGCCCCGGAGCTGACCGAGGAGCAGGTCCGGGCCGCGGTCGAGGAGGCGGCCGGCCACGGGGTGCACGTCGCCGCGCACGCGCACGGCGCCGAAGGGGCGAAGCGGGCGATCCGAGCCGGAGTGCGCTCGATCGAGCACGGTTCGCTGCTGGACGACGAGGCGCTGGACCTGATGGCCGGGCACGGCACCTACCTGGTCGCCGACATCTTCAACGGCGACTGGATCAACGAGCAGGGCACCCGGGAGGGCTGGCCGGCGGAGACCCTGCAGAAGAACGCCGACACGACCGACACGCAGCGGGCGGTGTTCACCAAGGCGGTGGCCCGGGGCGTGCGGATCGGCTACGGCACCGACGCCGGCGTGTTCCCGCACGGGATGAACGCGCGCCAGTTCGGCTACCAGATCCGCTACGGTCTGACGCCGATGCAGGCGATCCGCTCGGCCACCGTCTGGGCGGCGGCGTGCATGGGCTGGAGCGGGCGGGTCGGGGTGATCAGGCCCGGTGCGCATGCCGACCTCATCGCCGTGCAGGGGGATCCTCTGGAGGACGTCACCCGCCTGGAGAAGACGGGCTGGGTGATGAAGGGTGGCGTGGTCGTCCGCGACTGACGCCTGTTTCCGGCTGGTCAGGACGTCGTCCCGCGGTCTAAGCTGGAAACTGAACGGTCATTCAGGATCCGGTCCGGCTGGTGCCGAAGGCCAGGCACAGGAGCGATGTCATGAATCACGACGGCGGGCTCGCCACGCACGAGGCGGCCCCGACCAGCCAGGCCCAGACGAGGCAGACCCCGCCCCGGCCGGATCCGGCGGCGCTCCAGCGGCAGGTGCGCGACCACCTCCTGCTGAACTTCACCGACCTTGCGGACTTCGCGACCCGCGACGTCCCGGTCTTCGTCCAGGGCGACGGCTGCTATGTGATCGATGCCTCCGGACGCCGGTTCATCGACGGGCTGTCCGGGCTGTTCTGCACCAACCTCGGCCACTCCTACGGCGCGGAGATCGGCGCGGCCGCGCAGCGGCAGCTCTCGGAGCTCGTCTTCACACCGACGTGGTACCTCGCCCATCCGGCCGCGGCCCGCCTGGCCGAGCGGCTGACCGGGCTGGCGGCCCCGCTCGGGCTGGACCGCGCCTTCCTGACCAGCGGTGGGAGCGAGGCGGTCGAGGCCGCCTGGAAGCTGGCGCGCCAGTGGCACGCCGCGAACGGCCAGCCGCAGCGCCGCAAGGCGATCTCCCGGAGGACCGCCTACCACGGCACGTCGATGGGTGCGCTGTCCTTCACAGCGCTGGCCGACTGCCGGCACCCGTTCGAGCCGCTCGCGGTGCCGACGGCGTTCGTGTCGAACACCAATGCCTTCCGGCACCCCCACGAGCACGACGAGGCCGCCTTCACCGCGGCGCTGCTCGCCGAGCTCGAGGAGGCGATCCGGTGGGAGGGCCCCGACCAGGTCGCGATGCTGATCGCCGAGCCGGTGCAGAACTCCGGCGGCGCGTTCACCCCGCCCGCCGGCTACTGGCAGGGCCTGCGGGAGATCTGCGACCGGCACGGCATCCTGCTGGTCGCCGACGAGGTGATCACCGGATTCGGCCGGCTGGGGGAGTGGTTCGGCTCGCTGCGCTACGGCGCCCGCCCGGACCTGATCACATTTGCCAAGGGTGCCACTGGGGCGCACGCGCCGCTCGGCGGCGTGCTGGTCTCGCCGAGGGTGTCCGAGCCGTTCACCACCGGCGGGCAGACGTTCATGCACGGGTTGACGTTCAGTGGGCACCCGCTGGCAACGTCGATCGCGCTGGCTGCGCTCGACATCTACGAGCGGGAGTCCGTGCTGGACAACGTGCGCGAGAACGAGCCGTACCTGCGGGAGCGGCTGCAGGAGCTGCGCCGGGTACCGCTGGTCGGCGACGTCCGCGGCGCCGGGTACTTCTGGGCGCTGGAGCTGGTCGCGGACCCGCACACCCGGGAGACGTTCAGCAGCGAGGACGCCGACTGGCTGCTGCGCGAGGTGCTCTCCGAGCGGATGGACGCCCTCGGCCTGCTCTGCCGCCTCGACGACCGGGGTGAGCCGGTGATCCAGCTCTCGCCGCCGCTGGTGGCCGATCGGCCGCTGATCGACCGGATGGCGACGATCGTCGGGGAGGCGCTGGAGGCCGCCTGGTCGGCCTGGCAGCGTCGCCCCGCCGCCTGAGGGCTCAGGAGCGATCCGGGGCCGTCGGGCTCAGTCGGGGCTCTGGCGGACCTGCCGCACGGGCCGTGCGGAAGACGGCCGGGTCGACGTCCAGCTCCAGGGCCGCGGCCTGCAGCCACAGGTCGCGGAACCTGCCCGGGCCGAGGTCCGGGTCGCCGAGAGCGAGCTGGATGGCGAGCCCGTCCATCAGGCTGGCCAGCCGGATCGTGCTGGCCTCGGCGTCCGCGGGGTGGAACAGGCCCGCGGCCATTCCCTCGGCGATCACCTCGCGCAATGCGGCCCGCCACCGGCGGTCCAGCGACTCCCGGGTGGAGCGGGCGTCGTCGTCGCGCAGCGCGCGCACCCACAGCTCCAGCCACAGCGTCCAGTCGCCGAACGCCGGGCCGGACCCCGCGCCGAGCTCGGCCATGTGCCGCAGCCGCTGCACGGGCCCGGCGGCGGCGTCGAGGTCCTGCTCGAGGGCGGCGTAGAAGGCGTCCTCCAGCCAGGTCAGCGCCTCGGTGAGCGCGCCGGCGAGCGAGCCGAAGTGGTACAGCACGAGACCGGACGACGTGCCCGCGGCCTCGGCGATGTCCGCGACCCGGGCTCCGGCGAAGCCGCGCTCCCGGACGACGTCCACGGTCGCGGCGAGGATCCGCCGCCGTCGCTCCTCCGGCGCCTTCGCCGCCGTCGACATCCCGATCACCATCCCAGCCCCCGTACTCCCGGCCCCCTCGTTGCGGGCACCTGTCCGACACCCACCATCTTGACGCATCTTGAACCGCTGTTCAGACTCAAATCTGAATGAGTGTTCAGTACGGGGCCGTCGTCGTGGCCCCATCGTGCCGAGGAGGGCCATGACCGCGCTCGCCGACTCGCCCATGCGCCACGACCAGCGAACCGAGGAGTTGCGGAAGCGGGCCGCCGCGTTCGTCGAGGACGTGCTCATGCCGCTCGAGGTGACCGCCGAGCTCGCCGGCGGGCCGCTGCCCGCGGACCAGGCGGCGAGGGTGCGCGAGCAGGGCCTCGCCTACGGCATGCAGGGCGGGATGCACGCCGTCGAACACGGCGGCCAGGGGTGGACGACGACCGAGTGGTTCCTGGTCGAGGAGCAGTTCGGCCGCAGCACCAACGGCGTCTCCTGGTACGTGCC
>JBKPQU010000452.1:0-7401 GCA_046734255.1 Actinomycetota bacterium | reverse complement strand
TCCCCAGGGTCTACTCCGGCGCCCACGTGCAGCACCCGCGGGTCAGGATCGCGCGGGCGCGGCGGGTCCATGTCCGTGCGGACGGCGTCGTGGGCTACGCGGACGGCGAGCGGTTCGGGCCGCTGCCGCTGGACTGCGAGGTCGTCCCCGGCGCGCTGCGCGCGCTCGCCCCCGCCACGCCGCCGCAGGATGGGTAGCGTGGTGGCGTGGGCAACGCCGCCGATCCGGGTTCACCTGCCCGCTCACCTGCCCATTCACCGGCGCTGCTGGGCGCCTTCGCCGCGCAGTACCCGTTCACGCTGGACGCCTTCCAGGTCCGGGCCTGCCAGGCGCTGCAGGACGGGCGCGGCGTCCTTGTCGCTGCACCCACCGGGTCGGGCAAGACCGTCGTGGGGGAGTTCGCCGTCCACCTCGCGCTGGGCAGCGGGCGCAAGGCCTTCTACACCACCCCGATCAAGGCGCTGAGCAACCAGAAGTACACCGACCTGGTCCGCCGGCACGGACCGGACGCCGTCGGGCTCCTCACCGGCGACAACTCGATCAACGGGGACGCGCCGGTGGTCGTGATGACCACCGAGGTGCTGCGCAACATGCTCTACGCCGACTCGCCGGCGCTGGCGGGCCTCGGCTACGTCGTCATGGACGAGGTGCACTACCTGGCCGACCGCTTCCGCGGCGCCGTCTGGGAGGAGGTGATCATCCACCTGCCGGACGACGTCCAGGTGATCTCGCTGTCGGCGACGGTGAGCAACGCCGAGGAGTTCGGCGCCTGGCTGGACACCGTGCGCGGGGACACCGAGGTCGTGGTCTCCGAGGACCGGCCGGTCCCGCTGTGGCAGCACGTGCTGGTCGGGACCCGGCTGTACGACCTGTTCGCGGACGACGCGCCGGCCCTGCTGCGCGGGCCGGACGGCACCCCGCTGGACGCCGCAGCACCGGCCCGGGTGAACCCGGAGCTGAAGCGGCTCGCGCAGCAGGAGAGCCGATTCGAGCGGGTGACCGGCGGAGGTGGCCGGTGGCACCGGGGGGCGGCCCGCCGCCGCGGCGGGCCCCGTGGCACGCCCAGCCGCGCGGAGGTGGTCGACGTGCTGGACGCCGCCGGGCTGCTGCCGGCGATCACGTTCATCTTCAGCCGAGCCGGATGCGCGGCCGCGGTCGGGCAGTGCGTGGCCGCCGGCGTCCGGCTGACCAGCCCGGAGGAGCGGGAGCAGATCCGCCGGGTGGTCGAGGCCCGGTGCGCGGACATCCCGGACGAGGACCTGGCCGTGCTCGGGTACTGGGAGTGGGCCGAGGCGCTGGAACACGGGGTTGCGGCACACCACGCCGGGCTGCTGCCGACGTTCAAGGAGGTGGTCGAGGAGCTGTTCGCGGCAGGGCTGGTCAAGGCCGTCTTCGCCACCGAGACGCTGGCGCTGGGGATCAACATGCCGGCCCGCAGCGTCGTCCTGGAACGGCTGGTGAAGTGGAACGGGGAGACCCATGCCGCGGTCACGCCGGGGGAGTACACCCAGCTCACCGGGCGGGCCGGGCGGCGGGGGATCGACGTGGAGGGGCACGCGGTCGTGCTCTGGCACCCCACGCTGGACCCGGACGCGGTCGGCGGGCTGGCCTCGACCCGCACCTACCCGCTGCGCTCCAGCTTCCGGCCGACCTACAACATGGCCGTCAACCTGGTCGGGCAGGTGGGCCGCTCGCGTGCCCGGGAGATCCTGGAGACCTCCTTCGCCCAGTTCCAGGCCGACCAGGCGGTGGTCGGGCTCGCCCGGCAGGCGCGCCGTCAGGAGGAGGCCCTGGCGGGCTACGCCGAGGCGATGCGCTGCCACCTCGGAGACTTCGCCGAGTACGCGGCGCTGCGCCGGCGGATCGGCGAGCGCGAGGCCGAGCTGTCCCGGGAGGCGTCGCTGAACCGCCGGGCGGACGCGATCGCCTCGCTGGAACGGCTGCGCCGCGGCGACGTCGTCCGCGTCCGCGCCGGGCGCCGGCCCGGCTACGCCGTCGTGATCGAGCCCGGCCTGCCCGGCGGCGTGGACGGCCCCCGGCCGACCGTGCTCACCGCGGATCGCCAGGTGCGCCGGCTGTCGCTGGTCGACGTCCCGACGTCGCTGGAGCCGCTCGCCCGGGTCCCGGTGCCGAAGAGCTTCAACCCGCGCAGCCCGCAGGCCCGGCGCGACCTCGCCTCCTCGCTGCGCAACGCGCTCGGCGAGATCGAGCCGGAGGCCAAGCCGCGGCGCGGTTCGGCGGCGTCCAGCGATGCCGCGCTGGCCGACCTGCGCCGCCGGCTGCGGGCTCACCCCTGCCACGGCTGCGCCGACCGGGAGGACCACGCGCGGTGGGCCGAGCGGCATTGGCGGCTGTCCCGCGAGACCGAGGCCCTGACCCGGAGGATCGAAGGTCGGACGAACACGATCGCGCGGGTCTTCGACCGGGTCTGCGAGCTGCTCGGGGAGCTGGGCTACCTGCGCGGGGACGCCGTGACCGAGCACGGGGAGCGCCTGCGCCAGATCTACGCCGAGTCCGACCTGCTGGTCGCGCAGTGCCTGCGCGAGGGGATCTGGTCCGGCCTGGACGCCGCGGGGCTCGCGGCCTGCGTCAGCGCTGTCGTCTACGAGTCGCGGCGGGACGAGCGCAGCCTGGCGCCGCGGGTTCCGACGGCGCTGCGCGGCGCGCTGACCGAGACCGTACGGATCTGGTCGGCGCTGGACGACCTGGAGCGCGGCCACCGGCTCGAGCCGACCCTGGAGCCCGACCTGGGCCTCGTCTGGGCCGTGTACCGCTGGGCCGGTGGCGCCCGGCTGGAGACTGTCCTGGCCGACGGCGAGATCGCCGCCGGTGACTTCGTCCGCTGGTGCAAGCAGGTGGTCGACCTGCTCGACCAGATCGCCACGGCCGCCCGCGCCGACGGCCGGCCCTCACCGACCAGCCGCGCGGCCCAGCAGGCGATCACCCAGGTCCGCCGTGGCGTCGTCGCCTACTCCTCCGTCTCGTGATCCGAGGGTCCGAGTCAGCGGGTGAAGGCGCGCACGACCCGGGACAGGCTGGACTCCAGGCCCCAGCGCTCGGCGAGCGCCACCACGGCGTCGTGGTCGGCCGGCGTGCGGGGCAGCGTGTCGTCGGCGTGGTTGACGGGCGCGTCCCGGGCGACCCGGACGACGCCGGGAGCGGCGGCGAGGTAGTCGGAGGCGGCGGTCAGCTTCGTGCGCTGGCCGGCGGACAGGCCGGGGTCACCGTCCTGCACGGCGGCCAGCAGGCCCTCGAGGCCGTCGTAACGGGTGATCAGACCGACGGCGGTCTTCTCCCCGATCCCGGGCACACCGGGCAGCCCGTCGCTGGGATCGCCGCGAAGGATCGCCATGTCGGCGTACAGCCGCCCCTCGGCCATTCCGTACCGCTCGCGGAGCCGGGTGCCGTCGACCACCTCGAGGTTCCGCACGCCCCGGCCGATGTAGAGCACGCGCACGCCTGCATCGTCGTCGACGAGCTGGAACAGGTCGCGGTCACCGGTGACCACCTCGACGTCGGCCGGCGCGGCGGCGGCCACCTCGGCCGTGGCGAGCGTGCCGATCACGTCGTCGGCCTCGAAGCCGGCCGCGCCCACCCGGGCCACCCCGAGTGCGGCGAGCACCTCGGCGATCACCGGGACCTGCGGGTCCAGCGCGGGCGGCGTCTCCTCGCGGTTCGTCACGGGGTCCGCCAGCCGGTGCGCCTTGTAGGAGGGGATCGCGGCGGTCCGGAACGCCGGACGCCAGTCCTCGTCCCAGCACGCCACCAGCCGCTCCGGACGCCGGGCCCGGACCAGCGTGGCCACCATGTCGAGGAACCCCCGCACGGCGTTCACGGGTGACCCGTCCGGCGCCACGACGTCGTCCGGCACCCCGTGGAAGGCGCGGAAGTACAGCGAAGCGCTGTCCAGCAGCATCAGGCGCTTGCTCACGGCTCGAATCCTGCCAGGTCGGGCGGACCGCGTCTGGCGGCGATCGGCCGGGCGGTAGCCTTCGCCGGGTGGAGGAGACCGACCGGCAGATCCTGCGACTGCTGGCCCGCGACGGCCGGATGAGCTTCACCGATCTCGGACGGGCCACCGGGCTGTCCACCTCCGCCGTGCACCAGCGGGTGCGCCGGCTCGAGCAGCGCGGGGTGATCCGGGGGTACGCCGCGGTCGTGGACGCCGACGCGGTGGGGTTGCCGCTGACCGCCTTCATCTCGGTCACCCCGCTGGACCCCGCGGCCCCGGACGACGTCCCGCAGCGGCTGGCGGACCTGCCGGAGATCGAGGCGTGCCACTCCGTCGCCGGAGAGGAGAACTACATCCTCAAGGTCCGGGTCGGCACCCCGGGGGACCTGGAGTCGTTGCTGAGCCGCATCCGCGCGAACGCCAGCGTCTCCACGAGGACGACGATCGTTCTGTCGACCCCGTTCGAGGCCCGCCCGCTGCCCTCCTGATCCAACCGCTGATCCACCCGCGGTCTAGCCGGCCTGCTCCGCCTCGGCGGTGGCGCGGCTGAGCGCGGCGCGCTCGCCCGCCTGGGCCATGGCCAGGGCCTGGTCGGCGTTGTTCTGCCACCAGAGCCGGCCCTCCGGAGGGAGGGTGTCGATCGGGTCGTGGTACGGGTAGGTCCGGGTCAGGGCGTCGGGGTCACCGGCCTCGATCGAGGTTCGGTAGTTCTTGGTCCAGCCGCTGATCCCCAGCATCCGGTCGTAGGTCGCCGCCTGGTGCACCCAGCGCTTGCCGACGAACGGGACGTCGCAGACGATCCGCGGGGTGGCGAACCCGGGCAGGTAGCCCATGATCTGGTGCTGCAGCTCCTGCGCCTGGGCCAGCGACACCCGCCAGTGCTCGCTGAACGGGATCATGTCGCACATGTAGAAGTAGTACGGCGTGATCATCGCGCCGTCCTGCAGCGCGAAGCACAGGTCGAGCAGCGCATGCGCGGAGTCGTTCACCCCGCGCATCAGCACGCCCTGGTTGCGGACGTCGCGCACCCCGGCCTCGAGCATCGCCGCGGTCGCCCGGGCGACCGCCGGGGTCACCGACTGGGCGTGGTTGACGTGGGTGTGGATCGCGAGGTTCACCCCGCGCTCGCGCGCCGTCCGGGCGACGCGGCCCATCCCCTCGACGACATCCGGCTGCAGCCAGTGCTGCGGCAGGCCCATCAGCGCCTTGGTGGCCAGCCGGATGTCGCGGATGTTGTCGATCTCCAGCAGCCGGCCGACGAACGCCTCGAGGTTCTTCCACGGCATGTTCGCCACGTCCCCGCCGGAGACGACGACGTCGCGTACCTGCGGGGTTCGCCGCAGGTAGTCGATCATCCGGTCGAGCCGGTCGACCGGCTTCAGGCTGAACTTCAGCTTGGGCACCACCGGGGTGGAGTTCCCGACCAGGTCCATCCGGGTGCAGTGGCCGCAGTACTGCGGGCAGGTCGGCAGGATCTCGGCCAGCACCTTGGTCGGGTACCGGTGGGTCAGGCCCTCGGCAACCCACATGTCGTGCTCGTGCAGGGAGTCCCGGGTGGCGAACGGGTGGCTGGGCCAGGTGGTCAGCCGGTCGGAGAAGACCGGGATCATGTAGCGGCGGATCGGGTCGGCGTAGAACGCGTCGGTGAAGGAGGCGCCGGCGACCGGGGTACCGGTCGGGACCATCGTGTTGAGCATCTGGGGCGGGACGAGCATCGACATCGTGGCGCGCTCGGCCTGGTCACGCTCCAGGTCGGCGTAGAACCGGTCCTCGAGCAGGTCTCCCATCAGGGCGCGGAGCTGGGAGATGCTCTTCACGCAGTGCGCCCGCTGCCACTGTGCGCCGGCCCACTCCTCCTCGGTGACCTCACGCCATCCGGGCAGCCGGGTCCAGTCGGGCTCGACCAGCTCGTGCCGCGAGTAACGGTAGGGCTGGGACCGGGACTCGGGTGCAGCCTGGGGCTCCGGGAGGAAGTGGGTGGTGGGGAAATCGGCAAGCGAAGGAACCAACATGTCGACCATGAGGCCAATTCTACGGGAGATTCTTCGGTTTGCAGAGGGGATAACAGTAGGATCTATGGCATGAGGGTGCAGAACACCGTTTCGCCGGTCCCTCCGACCCGGCCCGCGCCGTCCCCGGTGGGCCTCCACCGGGTGGTGCAGCCGGCCGGGGTGCTGCCCCAGGCGGCCTGGCGGCTGGACACCCGTCCCGAGCTGTGGCCGGACGAGGTCCGGGTGCGGGTCGAGCGGCTCAACCTGGACGCCGCGAGCTTCCGCCAGCTCTCCGACAAGCACGGGGGGGACGGAGCGGCGGTCAGGGCCGAGGTGGCCGGGATCATCCGCGAGCGAGGCAAGATGCACAACCCGGTCACCGGATCGGGCGGGATGCTGGTCGGCACGGTCGAGGAGGTCGGGCCCGACAGCCCGCTCGGCCTCGCACCGGGCGACCGGATCGCCACGCTGGTATCGCTCACCCTCACACCGCTGGTGGTCCACGACGATCTGGCCGGCTGGGACGGCGCGAGCGAGCAGGTGCCGTGTGACGGGCACGCGATCCTGTTCGGCCGCTCGATCGCCGCGCCCCTGCCGGACGACCTGCCCGACGAGCTCGCGCTCGCGGTGATGGACGTGTGCGGGGCACCCGCGCTGACCCACCGCGTGGTCGCCGACCTCGTCGACCGGGGCCGTCCGCCGGTGGTGGTCGTGATCGGGGCGGCCGGGAAAAGTGGGTCGCTGGCGCTGGCCGCGGCGAGGCAGGCCGGCGCGACCCGCACGATCGGTGTGGTTCCGGTGCCCAGGGAGCGGGACGCGCTGGTCGAGACGGGCCTGGCCGACGCCGTCACCCTTGCCGACGCCCGGAATCCGGTCGCGCTGGCCGCGGCCGTGCAGGAGTCCGGGGGCCCGGCGGACGTGACCGTGGTGTGCGTCGACGTCCCGAGCTGCGAGCACGGCGCGATCCTGGCCACGCGGCGGAACGGCACCGTGATCTTCTTCTCGATGGCGACCTCGTTCGCCGCCGCGGCGCTCGGCGCCGAGGGCCTGGCCGCCGACGTCACCCTGATGATCGGCAACGGGTACGCCGAGGGCCACGCTGACTACGCGCTGGACCTGCTGCGCGGGTCACCGGGGGTGCGGTCGCTGTTCGAGGCCCGGCACGCGCTGCGGCGTCAGCCGATCACTCAGCCGAACACTCAGCCGATCACTCAGCCGATCACAGGGTCGTCGCCGGGCGGCGAGGCGTTGTAGCCGTCCGCGCGCTGCTGCCCGGACATCACGGCGATCGCGTCCATCACGCGGTCGGTGATCTCGCGGCGGGCCTTGCCGGCGCCGCCGGAGGTCGCCACCCGCGCGGCGAACGGCGCCGGGTCCACCGCGGGCCCGAACGAGACCCTGACCCGGTGCACCCGGGGCAGCCGCGCGCCGACCGGCTGCACGCGGTCGGTGCCCGCC
>JBKPQU010000451.1:0-3805 GCA_046734255.1 Actinomycetota bacterium | reverse complement strand
CTCTCGACGTCTATGCGGGACTGTTCAGTGACGAGCTGGACGCGTTGGCCGACCGGCTGGACCAGATGCACCGTTCCAGCAGTGCGGACTCAATGCGGACTAATCCGGCTATGACGATCAGGGATGAGGGCGGTCGAGAGGGTCAGAACCTCGTTGACCTGGGATGATGTGGAGAGCCGCCTGTGGGAATCGAACCCACGACCTACGCATTACGAGTGCGTCGCTCTGGCCGACTGAGCTAAGGCGGCGAAGGCCGGCCCGAGGCGGGCGGCACGGGGCACGAGTATAGGGGGCCGGGGCGGGGACCCTTGGCCGGGCGAGCCGGGCACGTCAGCTGCAGCGCGTGCCGACGGGGGGCAGGGTGCCGGCCAGGAGGTAGGCCTCGACGGCGTCGTCGATGCAACGGCTGCCCTGGTGGTAGGCCGTGTGCTGGTGACCCTCCCAGGTGAGCAGGCGGCCGGAGGACAGCTGCGAGGCGAGCCCCTTCGCCCACTCGTACGGCGTGGCCGGGTCGTCGACCGTCCCGATGACGAGGATCGGCGCAGCACCGGGCGCGGTCAGCCGCTGCGGAGCCAGCACCGCCTTGACCGGCCACTCCGCGCACCCAAGAGCCCCCCAACCGGCGGTCGACCCCAGCGGCGGATAGAGCCGTTGCAGCTGCGCGGCATCCGCAGCGATCTGCGCCGGCGTGCGTGTCTCCGGCGAGTCCAGGCAGTAGATGGCCGGGTTGGCGTCGATCACCTGCCCGTAGTGACCTTGCCGGTCCCTCTCCAGGTACAGGTCGGACAGCGCGAGCAACCCTGTGCCGTCACCGGCCAGTGCCGCCTTCAGCGCGCTCGTCAGCTGCGGCCACAGCTGGACCGAGTACAGCCCCTGCGCGATCCCGGTCGTCATCAGGCTCTGCGTGAGCAGTCGCGACGACGACGTCCGCAGCGGCCTGCTGTCCGCGCTGTCCACCATCTGGCCGACCTCGTCCAGGGCCTGCTGCTGGGTGCCCCGGAAGGGGCAGCCGCTGTTGTCCAGGCAGTCCGAGAGGTACGCACGCAGCGCCCGGTTGAAGCCCTGCGCCTGCCCCCGCACGTACTGCTCCGAGTTCAGCGATGGGTCGACCGCGCCGTCCAGCACCATCCGACCAACCCGCCACGGGAACGTCTGCGCGTACCAGGCGCCGAGGAACGTCCCGTACGACGCGCCGTGGTAGATCAGGGCGCTCTCCCCCAGTGCCGCTCGCAGCACGTCCAGGTCCCGGGCGGCGCTGAGCGTGTCGACGTGGCGGATCAGCGTCCCGGTGTTGCGGACGCAGGCCGCCCCGAAGCGGCGCAGTTGCGCCACGGCCGAGCTCACCTCGGCCGGGTCGTCGGGGGTGGAGTCGGAGGCGACGTAGGCGTCCAGTTGGGAGTCCGGAAGGCACTCGACCGGATCGGACTGACCCACCCCGCGAGGGTCGAACCCGACGATGTCGAGGTGGTCCAGGATGTCCCGGCCGAAGGCCTGCCGCGCGTACCTGGCGTACTGGATCCCGGACACCCCGGGGCCACCCGGGTTGATCACCAGCGAGCCGATGCGGTCACCCGCGGCGGGAAGCTTGTTCACCGCGATGTCGATCGTCTGCCCGGCCGGCTGCGACCAGTCCAACGGCACGGTCAGCGTGCCGCACTGGAAGTCGTCGCCGCAGGCCCGCCAGGCGAGCCGCTGCGTGTAGTACCGGGCCAACGCGGGGTCCTTCGCCGGATCCTCGATCCCGGCGGCGGGCGTGGTCGTGGACGGCGGGGACGGCGTGACGTCGGAGCCACCGACGAGCGTGCAGCCGGCCAGCGCGACGATCGCCACCGCGACCGGAGCCACGCGGCCGGCGAGAACGGCGACGAGGCGGTGTGGCGGACTCATCGACAGGGTTGGCGTCTTCCGATTGGCGCGGCGACCGGCAGGAACGGCAAGGCTAACCCACGCGTCTGTGCACCTCCGCCGGGCGTGCCGGCGGCCGCCCTCACTCCGCGAACTCGGTGATCCCCTCGACCGCCAGCTCCCGCCGAAGCCGCGCCAGGCAGCGGGAACGGGTCGGCCCGATGCTGCCCAGCGGCAGCCTCATCACCCCGGCGATCTCGGCGTAGCTCAGCGCGGGCTCAGCGGACAGCAGCGACAGCAACTGGCGGTCGCGGACCGGCAGCCTCTCGATCGCTCGCCACAGCCGCGCGTCACGGTCGGCATCACCCACGCGATCGGACGGCCCCGGCTCCGGGTCCACCCGGTCGACCGTCGCGTCGTCCTCGCGCAGCAGCACCCGCTGGCGCCGGCGCACCTCGTGCAGGCTGGCGCGACGGGCGGTGGAAGCGAGCCACGCCCGAACCGCGCGGGTGTTCCGGACGCCGTCCGCGTGCTCGGCCAATGCCAGCCAGGTGGCCTGCACGATGTCAGCGCTGGTCGACTCGTCGAACCGGAACGACCGAGCGATCCGCCACAGCAAGGGTGTGCACCGCTCGACCAACTCCATCCAGGCTGCGACATCGCCGGCCCGTGCCCGCTCGAACAGCAGGCCCTCGTCCTCGTTCTTGCTCTGGGTGACTTCCTCAATCTCGGACACACGTGCCTCCGCTTGGACGCGTGGGACCACCGCGCCCAGCGTCCGACCCCGTGCCGTAGCCGCGAATCCGGAGAATGCCTTACTGAGGGCACCCGATTCACTTACGTCAGCGGTTCCGACATCAGGGGCCACCGAGGACGAACCGGCACAATACCGGTGTGCCGACGCTCACAGGACCGCCGACCTTCCTCGGTCGCGAGGCGGAGCTCGACGCTCTCGCCGCGGCGGCCGCCAGCGCCGCGGTCGGCGACCCGCGCGTCACCCTCGTCACCGGCGAGGCCGGCGTCGGCAAGTCCCGCCTGGTCAGCGAGGCCCTGAGCCGGCTGGAGGACGACTTCAGGGTCGCGGTCGGCGGGTGTGTCGACATCCCCGGGGTGGAGGACGCCCAGCTGCCGTTCGGTCCGTTCCTCGAGGCGCTTCGGCACCTGCGCGCGGCCACCGCGCGGCACCCGTTGAGCGCGGCGGTCACGGCCGCGGTCGACGGATGGCTGCGTCCGCGCAGCATCCCCCGCCAGGGAAGCGCCACCGGCGACCCGGTGCACGCCCGGTTCGAGGAGCTGCTCGCTCTGGGCAACCAGCTGTGCGCCGACGTGCCGCTGGTGCTGGTGCTGGAGGACCTGCACTGGGCCGACCGCTCCAGCCTGGGGCTGCTGGTCTTCCTGTCCAGGAACCTGACCCGCGAACGGCTGCTGCTCCTGGCAACGGCTCGCGACCCCATGCAACGCGGCGAGCAGGACACCGTCCGGGCGGCAACGGAGCACCTGCTGCGCCTGCCACACGTCCTCACCCTTGAACTGAGCCCGATGGACCCCGCCCAGATACGTGCCATCGTCGCCCAAGTGGTCTCCGGTCCCCCGGAGGAGACCACGATGGCGGCGATCGTCGCGCGCGCGGAGGGCAACCCGCTGGCCGCCTGCGAGCTGGCCCAGACGGCCTGGGAGGACCCAGGTTCCGCCGTGCCGCCGACGCTGTCGTCCTCGATCCGCGACCGGCTGCGGCGCATCTCGCCCAATGCTCGGACGACGCTCGCCGCCGCGGCCAGCATCGGCGGCCAGGTCGAGCACGGCGTCCTGGACCGGCTGCTGGCGGTGGTGCTGCCGGACAGCGACCCGCGCTCGCGCACGGCCGCCGTCCGCGAGGCCGCCTCGACTGGGCTGCTGGTTCCCGACCGCGACGTGTACCGGTTCCGCCACGGGCTGGATCGTGAGGTCGTCTACGCCGACC
>JBKPQU010000450.1:0-3358 GCA_046734255.1 Actinomycetota bacterium | reverse complement strand
GGCAGCGGCCACGCCGAAGGCCGGTCGGGAGTGTCGGTCACAAGCCCGAGGGTGGCCCCCAGCCACGTTTAAGTCAACAAGCTCGAACATTCTGATGAGCGGGGCTGTGCAGTGGACCCAGTGCGGGGACCGGACGCCCGCGCCCCTCGATCGACCTGATCGCGGTCGTAGGACTCAGGTCGGTTGCGAGCGACCGCCGACCCTTGGCGTCGCCGACCGCACCCATCATGGATGTGATCCATGGTAAGAGGTTGTGCGTTTCTGTGCGACCAGCATCAACACCTACCTGCAGGGCGCCCCGCAGGACGGCGGCCTGGACACGATCAAGTGGATCGGCACGAAGCACTACACCGACGTGTTCACGAACCAGCCGCAGTCCCGCCGGGCGATCAAGCACAACCTGCTCTGGTTGATCGTGCTCTTCGTCATCGCGACCCCGTTCGGGATCTTCCTGGCGGTCCTGCTGGACAAGGAGATCCGGCTGACGCTGGGGGCGACCAAGGGGTAGCTACGGCGTACCGGCCGCGCCCGGGTCGGCCGGCCCCGGCCGCCGTCGCCGACCGGGCGGGTGGCGCCCGACGAACCTGTCACAATGGCCCGCATGCCATCTTCGGCGACGACGCCGTCCGGCCCCCCAGATGACGCAGCCGAGTCCTCGGGACAGCGGCAGGCGTCGGGGCGACGGCCTCGGCTGCTGTCCGGGATGCAGCCCACCGACGACTCGCTCCACCTGGGCAACTACCTCGGCGCGCTGCTGTCCTGGGTGGCGCTTCAGGACACCCACGACGCGTTCTACTGCGTCGTCGACCTACATGCCCTGACCCTCGAGCCGGACGCCGCGGACCTGCGGCGGCGCACGCGGGTCACCGCGGCGCAGTACCTGGCGGCCGGCATCGACCCGCAGCGGTCGGTGCTGTTCCTGCAGAGCCACGTGGCCGAGCACACCCAGCTGGCCTGGGTGCTGGAGTGCCTCACCGGCTACGGCGAGGCCAGCCGGATGACGCAGTTCAAGGACAAGGCGGCGCGCGTGGGGGCCGAGCGGACGTCCGTGGGGCTGTTCACCTACCCCGTGCTGCAGGCCGCGGACATCCTGCTGTACGACGCCGACCGGGTGCCGGTGGGCGAGGACCAGCGCCAGCACCTCGAGCTCACCCGGAACCTGGCGCAGCGGTTCAACCACCGTTACGGCGAGACCTTCGTGGTCCCCGAGCCGTACATCGTCAAGGCGACCGCCAAGATCCTCGATCTCCAGCAGCCCGAGAGCAAGATGAGCAAGAGCGTCGGCGGTGCCGGCTGCGTGTTCCTGCTCGACGACCCCGCGGTGGGCGCGAAGAAGATCAGGTCTGCGGTCACTGACAGCGGGCGGGACATCACCTTCGACCCGGTGAACAAGCCGGGCGTGTCCAACCTGCTGAGCATCCTGTCCGCGCTGTCCGGTACGCCGATCGACGCGCTGGTCCAGCGGTTCTCCGGCGCCGGCTACGGCGACCTGAAGCGCGAGGTCGCCGACGCCTACGTGGCGATGGCCGAGCCGTTCCGGGAACGGGTGCACGCCCTGGTCGCCGACACCGACGTGCTGGACGACATTCTCGCCGAGGGCGCGGCCCGGGCGAGGAAGCAGGCCTGCGGGGTGCTGGAGTTGGTGTTCGACCGGGTCGGCCTCGTGCCCGGAAGGCACTGAGGCGTGACCGGCGGCCGGGCCGATGATCTGACGGGGTCGGTCGGGGACCCCAGCAGTGATCGCGACGAGGAGCGGATGGCCCGCCGGATGTCGACGATGGGCCTGCCGGTCCAGCCGCCGTCGCCGGAGGGCCGGTCCGACGGGCTGATCACGATCGGCGTCCTGATCGAGGTGCCGCCGCCCTTCGGGGCGCAGCTGCAGGCGTGGCGGGCGGACTTCGGTGACCCCCTGGCCTGGCTGATCCCGGCGCACGTGACCCTGCTGCCCCCGACGGTCGTGACCGACGTCCAGGTGGACGAGATCGAGGAGCACCTGGTCAAGATCGCCGCGGGAACGCGGCCCTTCGGTGTCCGGCTGAGCGGGACCGACAGCTTCCGCCCGGTCTCGCCGGTGGTGTACGTCCGGGTCATCGACGGCATCGAGGCCTGCGACGAGCTGCAGCGCCGCATCCGGACCGGCCCGCTCGAGCGCGAGCTGCACTTCCCCTTCCACCCGCACGTCACCGTCGCCCACGAGCTCGAACCGAGCGCGCTGGACCGGGCGCAGCGGACGCTGACCGGTTACGCGGCGGATTTCCTGGTCGATTCGATCGGCCTCTACGAGCACGGGCGGGACGGCCACTGGCGCAACCGGCTGCGGTTCGGTTTCGGCCTGGCGGGGCCGTGAACCGCCTGCAGGAGCTGTGGGCCCGGGTCCAGACCTGGTTGCCGGTCCGGGCCTGGCAGCGGTACGGGCAGGCGCACGGGAACGTCCTCGCGGCGGGCATGGCCTACTTCGCGTTCTTCGCGCTGGCGCCCATGCTGGCGGTGGGGTTCACCGTTCTGGGCCTGGTCCTGGGTGGCCGCCCTGAGCTGCAGGGCGAGGTCGTCGACACGGTGAACTCCTCGCTCGGCACGGCAGTGATCGCCGATGCGCCCGGCGAGCCCGGCATGGTCACGATCGGTCAGCTCACCTCCCACGCGGCCCTCGGGTCCGCGAGCGTGATCGCGCTCCTGGTGCTGCTGTTCTCCGCGCTGGGCTGGGTCGGCGTGACCCGGGAGGGTGTGCGGGCGGTCTTCGGCCAGCCCCCCGGCAGCGGCAACATCGTGTTGCTGCGCCTGCGCGACGTGCTGGCGCTGGCCCTGCTCGGGGTTGCCGTGATCGCCTCCACGATCGCGGAGGTGTCCGCGCAGACCGCGACGCACCAGGTGCTGAGCTGGCTGGGGATGGAGGGCTCGCGCGCCGGCAGCCTGTCCGTGCGGACCCTGGTGACGCTCGCGACGTTCCTCGTGGACGCCGCCTTCTTCCTTGCGCTGTTCCGGCTGCTGCCCGGCATCCGGGTTCCGTTCCGGGACCTGCTGCCGGCCGCCCTGCTCGCCGCGTTCGGGCTGGCGCTGCTCAAGTTGTTCGGCGGGCTGCTGCTCACCCGGACGTCGACCGACCAGCTGCTCGCCTCGGTCTCCGGCGTGGTGATCGGTCTGCTGATCTGGCTCAACCTGATCGGGCGGCTGACCCTGGTCTCGGCCGCGCTGGCGGCGACGATGAGCGCCGACCGCGGGCATCTGGCCCTCGCCTCCACCCCGGGCGAAGCTGAGCCCGCGGCGTCTCCGGACAGCGCCGCCGCGCAGGCCCGGGTTGCCGTCGCCGCCGGGCCGGGTGGCCCGGCCGGCGTTCCGCCGCCCGCGCCATCCTTCGGGC
>JBKPQU010000449.1:0-11301 GCA_046734255.1 Actinomycetota bacterium | reverse complement strand
GAGTACGGATGGCTCGCCCAGCAGTCCACGTCCGAGGCGGCCGACGCGATCATCGCGGACCTGCGCACGCGCGGCCTGCTGATCCGGGCGGGGACGATCGACCACCGCTACCCGGAATGCTGGCGCTGCCACACTCCACTGATCTTCCGGATCTCCGACGACTGGTTCGTCTCGGTGGACGGCGTGCGCGAGCAGATGCGAGAGGCCAACCGCGGCGTCGAGTGGACCCCCGGCTACATGGGCCTGCGGATGGACGACTGGCTCGCGAACATGTCGGACTGGAACATCTCGCGCCGCCGGTACTACGGCATGCCGCTGCCGTTCTATCCCTGCCCCTGCGGGCACCTCAACGTGATCTCCTCCCGCGCCGAGCTCGCCGAGCGAGCCACCGGCTCGCTGGACGGACTGGCCGAGCTGCGCCGTCCATGGATCGACGACATCCAGATCCGTTGCGAGAGCTGCGATGCGCCGGTGCGCCGGATCGAGGAGGTCGGCGACGTCTGGCTGGACGCCGGCATCGTCCCGTTCTCCACGCTGGGGTGGCAGAACGACCACTGGATCCCGCAGGGGTACGCGACCGGGGCAGCCGCCGGGCTGACCACTGCCGACCTGCCCGACCACGCCTACTGGGAGGAATGGTTCCCGGCGGACTGGGTCTCGGAGATGCGCGAGCAGATCCGGTTGTGGTTCTACTCGCAGCTGTTCATGTCGGTCGTCCTGACCGGGCGTGCGCCGTACCGGAAGGTGCTCGGCTACGAGAAGATGCTCGACGACCACGGCCAGGAGATGCACGGGTCCAAGGGCAACATGATCTCCGCCGAGGACGCCTTCGATCGTATGGGCGCCGACGTCATGCGGTGGCAGTACTGCATGCAGCCGCCGCAGCAGAACCTGCTGTTCGGATTCGGCCCGGGGCAGGAGATCCAGCGCAAGCTGCTCACGCTGTGGAACAGCGTGGTGTTCTTCATCCAGTACGCCAACCTGTCCGACTACCGGCCGGACACGCTGGAGCCGCCGTCGGCCACCGACGTCCTGGACCGCTGGGCGGTCTCCCGCACGGCGCAACTGGTCACCGAGGCGACCGACGCCTACGAGGGATACCTGACCGTCAACGTCATCCGGGCGTTCGAGAGCTTCGTCGACGACCTGTCCAACTGGTACATCCGCCGGTCACGGCGGCGGTTCTGGGTCGGCGACGCTGAGGCGCTGCGGACGCTCTGGTACTGCCTCGTCACCGGCCTGCGGGCGATCTCTCCGGTGATGCCGTTCCTCACCGAGCATCTGTGGCAGGTGCTGGTCCGAGAGGTGCTGCCGGAAGCGCCCACATCCGTCTTCCTCGCCGGCTGGCCGCAGCCGGCGGCGGCGGACGACGACCTGCTGGCCGACATCGCTCAGGTGCGCCGGATCGTCAACCTCGGCCGGCAGGCCCGGGCGGCCGCCCGGCTGCGGGTGCGCCAGCCGCTGCGCAGCCTCGTGATCGAGGGCGCGGACGCCGTCAAGCCCTACCTCGACGTCATCGGCGACGAGCTGCGGGTCAAGGAGGTGCAGCTCGGCTCGATCGGCGCCAGCCAGCTGCGGGTCCGGCCGAACCTGCGGGTGCTCGGGCCGCGACTCGGCGGCGAGCTACCGGCGGTCCGCGCCGCGCTGGAGGAGGGGCGCTTCGAGCAACTGCCGGGCGGGCGGGTGCAGGTCGGCGAGCTGGTGCTCGGCCCTGATGAGATCCTCGTCGACCGCTCCGGCAAGGACGGCTGGCAGATCGCCGGTGAAGACGGGCTCAGCGTCGCCATCGACACCCAGCTCGACGACGCGCTGCGCCGCGAGGCCCGGGTCAACGACACCATCCACCAGGTGAACACCGAGCGCCGGGACGCCGGATTCGGCGTCACCGACCGCATCCACCTGGCGCTGCCGGCCTCGCAGTCCGACCTTCTGGAGTTCCGCGACTGGCTGATGTCCGAGACCCTCGCGGACACGCTCACCGTCTCCCCCGACGAGGAGCTGCGGATCACCCCGGTCACCGCATCCTGAGGACACGTCCCGACTCCAGGTCGGCGCTCCACTGTGCGGAGTTACGTGCATTCTCCTTGCCCACGGCGTGACACCGCGGCACTCCTATGCCCACGGTGTCACGCCGTGGGCATAGGGAGGGCGGCCGGGAGGGAGTGATCCGGCGGCTACCATGCGCGCATGGTGGCAGTCCCGGAACGACCGTCGCTCGACGGCCTGGAAACGCGTTGGGACGCGGCGTGGGAGGCATCCGGCACGTACCGGTTCGACCGGTCGGCCTCGCGCGACCAGGTATACGCGATCGACTGCCCACCTCCGACGATCAGCGGTCAGCTGCACCTCGGCTCGGTCTTCGGCTACATGCAGACCGACGCGATCGCACGCTTCCAGCGGATGCGCGGCCGCGAGGTGTTCTACGTGATGGGGTGGGACGACAACGGGCTGCCGACCGAACGCCGTGTGCAGAACCACTTCGGCGTGCTCTGCGACCCCTCCCTGCCCTACGACCCCGACCTGTCGGTGACGCCGGGCGGGGACACCGCGGCGGCATCGCGCACGGCGCCCAGACCGGTGTCCCGGCGGAACTTCGTCGAGCTCTGCCATGAGCTGACCGAGGAGTTCGAGAAGTCCTTCGAGGACCAGTGGCGGCGTCTCGGCCTGTCCGTCGACTGGTCGCAGACCTACACCACGATCGGCGAGCCGGCGCGACGGCTGGCGCAGCGGGCGTTCCTGCACAACCTGGCACGCGGCGAGGCGTACGCCCGCCAGGCCCCGACGATGTGGGACGTCGACTTCCAGACGGCGGTGGCGCAGGCGGAGTTCGAGGACCGCGAGGTCCCTGGCTTCTACCACCGGCTGGCATTCAGCCGAGCCCGTGACGGGTCCACGATCGCGATCGACACGACACGCCCCGAGCTGCTCCCCGCATGCGTCGCCCTCGTGGCCCACCCCGACGACACCCGCTACGCCGACCTGGTCGGCGAGGAGGCGCTCACGCCGATCTTCGGCAATCGCGTGCCGGTGCTGGCCCACCCGCAGGCGGACCCCGAACGGGGCACGGGGATCGCGATGATCTGCACATTCGGCGACGCCGCCGACGTCCAGTGGTGGCGAGACCTGGATCTGCCGATGCACGCCGTCGTTCAGCGGGACGGCCGCCTCCAGCAGGAGGTGCCGGAGTGGCTGACCGGCGCCGGCGCGCAGGCCTGGGATCAGCTCGGCGGCCGGACGACGACGCAGGCGCGCCGGGCGCTCGTGTCGATGCTGCAGGAGTCCGGCGCCCTCCTCGGTGAACCGCGGAGGATCACGCACGCGGTCAAGTTCTACGAGAAGGGCGAGCGGCCGCTGGAGATCGTGACGAGCCGGCAGTGGTACATCCGCAACGGCGCCCGCGACGACGACCTGCGCGCAGTCCTGATCGAGCGCGGGCGCGAGCTGCGCTGGCACCCGGACTTCATGCGGGTCCGCTACGAGCACTGGGTGGACGGGCTCACCACCGACTGGCTGATCAGCCGCCAGCGGTACTTCGGCGTCCCGTTCCCCGTCTGGTATCCGGTGGACGCCGCCGGCGAGGTTCGCTGGGACGACCCGATCCTGTCCGACGAGGCAGCGCTCCCGGTGGACCCGGCCAGCGACGCCCCTCCGGGATACGAGGAATCCCAGCGCGGCCGTCCGGGCGGCTTCGTCGGGGACCCGGACGTGATGGACACCTGGGCGACCTCCTCCCTGTCACCGCAGCTGGTCTGCGGCTGGGTGGAGGATCCCGACCTGTTCGCGCGCACGTTCCCCATGGACCTGCGGCCGCAGGGTCCCGAGATCATCCGCACCTGGCTGTTCGCCAGCGTCCTGCGCGCCCAGGCCGAGCACGGCTGCCTGCCCTGGTCGAACGCCGTCATCAACGGCTGGATCCTCGACCCGGACCGGAAGAAGATGTCCAAGTCCCTGGGCAACGTGGCGACGCCGATGCCGCTGGCCGAGCAGTACGGCGCGGACGGCGTCCGGTACTGGGCCTGCCGGGCCGCTCCCGGCACCGACACCGCCGCGGATCCGCAGCAGATGCGGGTCGGCCGGCGGCTGGCGCTGAAGCTGCTCAACGCCAGCAAGTTCGTCCTCGGGCTCGGCCCGCTCGAGGAGCCCGCCGCGAACGTCGTCGCGCCGATCGACCGCGCGATGCTCGCGCAGCTGGCCGCGGTCGTGGACGACGCCACGGAGGCCTTCGAGTCCTACCAGTACCACCGCGCCCTGGATCGCACCGAGGCCTTCTTCTGGCACTTCTGTGACGACTACCTGGAGCTGGTGAAGAACCGGGCCTACGGCAACGATTCCGAGGCCAGCTCGGCCTCGGCGTCGCTGTCGATGGCGCTGTCGGTGCTGCTGCCGCTGTTCGCGCCGTTCCTGCCGTTCGCCACGGAGGAGGTCTGGTCGTGGTGGCGGACCGGGTCGCTGCACCGGGCCGCCTGGCCGACCAGCCAGGCGCTTCGCGAGCTTGCCGGTGACGCCGATCCGGCCACCCTCGAGGTCGCGGCCGCCGTCCTGGTGGAGATCCGGCGGGCCAAGACCCTGCAGAAGCGGTCGCTGCGCACGCCGGTGACCACGCTCGAGGTCGAGGACACCGCAGCCAACATCGCGGCGCTCAGGATGGCGGAACAGGACCTGCTCGACGCCGGCTTCGTCATCGAGGCCCACCTGCGCCCAGGCGCGGAGCGCATCGTCAAGGTCGAACTCGCCCCGGCCGAGCAGGCGTGAGCGGCAGGCTCAACACCCGACGGTGACCTTGGTGGTGGCGGATGAACGGATGCTGACCGTCACCACGCACACGCCGTCGTTCGAGGTCGCCACGATGGTGTAGACGCCCGGTGGCAGCGAGTACTTCACGTGCTCTCCCCGCGACATCGTCGTGGAGTGCACCACGTGGTTGGACTCGTTGCGGACGACGACCTTCTGGGAATGTCGCGCGGACAGGTAGACCGTGCCGTTGTGGCTGCTGCTGCTGCTGTGGCTGCTGCTGTGGCTGCTGCTGTGGCTGCTGCTGCCGCCATCGCCGTCGCCGCTGCCGCCGCCGCTTGCGCTGTGGCCGAAGTCCTTGTCGGTCACGGTGGTGTTCGACGCGCATCCACCCAGCGCGACCACGCCGCAGACGGCAATCCCGGCCGCGGTTAGACGTCTGGAAACGTGTCGTCTCGGCATGCTCATCGCTGCCTCCTCTGCGCCGCGCTGATCCGCAGACCGGATCCTCCGGCTCAGGCCGTCATCCGTGCCCCTCGAATGCCGCCCGGCGCCCGCGGTTACCGGGGACGAATGGCCGGACCAGGGAGAGCATTTGCTCCGACGGTTCGACGCCCAGGTCGTCCAGCATCAGTTCACGATATCTCTCGTAGTGTCGGACTGCTTCGACACCATTGCCCTCGGCGAGATGGATCCGCACGACCAAGCGATTGGCGCTTTCCCGGCGGGGCTCCATCTTGACCGCGGCCAGGGCGATCTCCAGGGCAGATGCGTAATTGCCGGCGCCGGCTTCGGCGTTCGCCAGGCCCTCCAACGCGTGAATACGCAGCTGTCGAAGCCGTTCTCGCTCGAGCAGCACCCATTCCTCGTACCAACCGGGAAGGAGATCCCCGGCCTCGGCGAGCAGCCGTGAGCTCTCCTCGACCGGTACCGGTTCCCTCCGCAGCACTGCGCGGGCACATTCCACGAACTCCGCGACGTCCAGTGACACTTCCGGTCGCAGGGCGATCGAGCCGGCCTCGACGTCGAGCACTTCCTGGCAGGCCCCGGGCAGGCGCCACAACGTCGACCGCAGGCTGCCATGCGCCCGGTGTTCGGGTTGCTCCGGCCACAGAGTGCCCGCTACGTATGCCCTTGCCTGCGATCCGGTCACGGCGACCAGGGCGACCAGTCGCTGGGCGCTCATCGGCACGAACGCTCGCGTGCCGTCACGCGACAGGCGCCAGCCGTTCAGGAGCGACAGCCGCCAACCCTGGCGTCGGGCACGGTCGGCGCTGCCGTTGGCCGCGCCCATTTCACCTTCCGGTATTCGAATCTGCGTTCGAACCGATAATCGAAAAGGCGTTCGAACCGATATTCGAATCTGCGTTCGAATCTCGTTGCTTCATCGGGTTCATCGCGGACCCCTGGGTCGAGTGTTCGGCGGCCGACCCACCAACGGGGCTGGCTGTTCGTTCCCCCCACACATCCTCAGCCGTGCCATTCCCCCCGGTACCGCATCAGCCAGACCGCGATTCACCCACCGAGATAACTGGCGTGCTCCTACCCCGTGATCGCCCCTGGTGATCGTTGCAAAGCCTGTCCCTATATGCCTCCGGATGTCAACCCTGACGCGATCTCGTGCCGAGGATTCCTCCCCGCCGTCACGGGCCGTCGAAAAACCCGCCTGGCCTGCAGTGTGACACGGAAGTGACTCGATTGTAACGGGAGTTATGGCGAACTTGGATACGGCCGATCGCCAGATGCGGCCGCAATCAGAGCACCAGCAGCAGGAGGAGAGGTGACACACATGACCCGCGAGATTTCCTTCCAGGAGCTCGACGAGCAGCGCGTGGAGATGCTCCCCCGGCGCGAGACCCTGGGGTACTTCAAGGTCAACAAGGCGTTCATCTACGCCACGAACCAGGCGCTCGCGCTCAACGTCGCGTCGAAGCACGCCGACGCGTTCGCTGACGCGCAGCAGTACATCACCGTGGTCCAGAACTGAGCTGACTGCCCAGTGCGATCCACCGAAGGGAGGGCCCAACCATGGCCGCAGGGCTGACCATGGAGGACCTGGCGCTGCAGCATGGGGAACTGCTGCCGCAGCGTGCCGCTCTGGCACTGGTCAACGTCGTCAACATCACGGCGGTGAACATCGCGCTGGCGATCAACGCGGCGTCCATCAATGCACAGGCGAACGCGTTCGCCGGGCAGGCGATCTTCGCTGCCCAGAGCTAGGGATCTCGGCAGAGATCCGGCACGCATGTGACCCGATGAAGGTGCCACCGACGGCTGTGGCCGATGTGGGACCGGTCGGGGCGGGATCGGGGACCGCTACGGTCCCCGCCCGTCCCGCGGGAGGGAGCGACGGTGACCGGTACCGCCTCTGTGCCGTCGCTGGCCTCCCGGCCCGACACCCAGCCGGCACCGTCAGCAATTCCGGAGGTACGGCCGCGGCTCGTCGACGGCACGCGGCTGGTCGGAGGCTATGAAGGCTCCGGGTTCACCGAGCCGCACTACCTGATCGAACGCGCGGACGGGCAGGTCCTGCACGTGACCCGCCTGCTCTTCCTGGTGGTCGCCAACATCGATGGCACCCGCACGGTCCCGGAGGTCGCGGCCCTGGTCAGCGCCCAGTTCGGGCGCGAGCTGACCCCGGATGGCCTGCTCTACCTGCTGGATGCCAAGCTCAGCCCGCTGGGCATCATCGAGACGGCCGAAGGGCCGCCGACCCATCTGCCCAAGGCCAGGCCGGTCCTGGCGTTGAGCGCCCGCGGCACCCTCGTGCGGCCCCGGACCGTGCAGGTGCTGGCACGGGTGTTCGGGCCGCTGTTCCGCCGCGAGGTCGTGGCACTCGCGCTGGCCGCGCTGGTCGCGGTCGACGTCTGGCTGATCACCAGCGGAAGCCTGGGTCAGGCGGGCCGCTTCCTGGCCGCCCACCCCACGCTGGCCCTTCCGCTGCTGGCGATCCTGCTCGGGTCGGCGGTGTTCCATGAGTTCGGCCACGCGGCCGGATGCCATCACAGCGGCGGCCGGCCCGGCGCGATCGGCGTCGGCCTCTATCTCATCTACCCGGCGTTCTATACGGACGTCACCGACGCCTACCGGCTCAACCGCGCCGGCCGGCTGCGCACCGACCTGGGCGGCATCTACTTCAACAGCCTCTACATTCTCGGCCTCGCCGCCGTCTATGCCTGGACCGGTTGGTCGCCGCTGCTGTTCGTCGTGCTCCTCGTCCATCTCGAGATCCTCGAGCAGCTGCTGCCGGTCGTCCGGCTGGACGGCTACTTCATCCTCTGCGACCTGATCGGCGTCCCGGATCTGTTCGGACGGGTCAAGCCGATCCTGCGCAGCGCCCTGCCCGGTCACGGCACCGATCCGAGAGTCCGGGAACTGCGTCCGCGGGCCCGTCTCGTGGTCACGATCTGGGTGCTCGTGATCGTCCCGCTGATCACCGCCGCGACGGTCTACCTGATCGTCAGCCTGCCCGCGATCATCGCCACGACCTGGGCCTCGTCCGTCGTCTTCTGGAACGGGCTGCTCGTGGCGGTGCCGGCGAAGCACTTCGCGGACGCCGCGATGGCCGCGATCTCGCTGCTCCTCCTCATCACGCCGCTGATCGGCCTCGCGATCCTCGGTTGGCGGGTGGGCGAGATCCCCGTGCGGCGGATTGCGGTCCGCAGGGCGGGAGTCGCACCCTCGATCGCCGCTGGAGAACCGGAGGCTCCCGTGGACACCCACCTCGATCGTTCCCAGGGGTCGCCCTTCCCGCAGGACCCCCCGTCAGGTTTCACGAACAATATGGGTGTGCCCCCGTCGTCGCCCCACGACCGGACGCCCGCACGGCACATGTCCGCCGCGGGCTTCACCGAAGAGGTCCTGCTGCGCCGCCCGTCCCGGCCGCCCGGGCGGGGATGGCGCCGAGCGATCTACACCGTGACCCGCGGCGCGGTCACGCTCGGACCGGGTGCGGCCGAGCGCCGCGAGATGGAGCTGATCGCGCGGGTCCGGGCTCCCCTGCGCGGCTCGCGCCGCATCGCGATCCTGTGCCGCAAGGGAGGCGCGGGCAAGACCACGACGACGCTGATGCTCGGACACACCTTCGCCACCCACCGCGGTGACCGCGTGGTGGCGCTGGACGCCAACCCGGACGCCGGCAGCCTGGCCCACCGCGTGCAGCGCGAGACGGCGGAGACCGTGACCGGCCTGCTCGCCGACCGCGCGATGCTGGACTCCTACTCCGACCTTCGCGCCTACACCTCGCAGGCCGTGGACAGCCGGCTCGAGATCGTCGCCTCCGATGACGACCCGAGGATCAGCCAGGCGCTGGGCGAGTCCGACTACCACCGCGCGGTGCAGGTGCTCGAGCGCCACTTCAACCTGGTGATCATGGACACCGGAACCGGCATCCTGGAGAGCGCGATCCAGGGCGTGCTGCGCGAGGCCGACCAGCTCGTGGTCGTCGTCCCGCCGGCCCTGGACGGCGCGCGGGTGGCGGCCAGCACGCTGGACTGGCTGGAGGAGCACAACCACTCCGACCTGGTGCGCAGCGCGGTGGCGGTGATCAACGCGGTCCGCGGGACCGAGCTGATCGACATCGACCGGGTCGCGAACCACTTCGAGGCGCGCTGCGCCGCGGTGGTCCGCGTGCCGTGGGACCCGGTGCTCGACGCGGGTGCGCAGGCGAGGCTGGACCAGATCCGGCCCGCCACGCGACACGCGTACCTCACGCTGGCCGCCGCGGTCGCCGACGGGTTCGGCACCCCATCCCCGAGGAGTGATGCCCGTGCCTAGGCGCCCGCCGACGACGCGCTGGGCCCGCCGCGGAATGCTCGCTGGCGTGCTGGTCGCAGCGCTGCTGCCGCTGACCGGCCTGCCCGCGGCCGCCGATTCCCCTCACCACCGGCACCCCGACCGGCCGCTGACCAGGCACCTGATCAACACGGTGGAGGTGAGCAACCACCGGGACGACCGGGCCCGGACCCGCCTCGCGTTCGACGTCCACCAGACCCGCGCGGACACCGTGATCGCCCGTAACACCGCCACCGCGTACGCCAGCTGCACCGACTGCCGCACGGTCGCCGTGGCGTTCCAGGTCGTGCTGGCCGGCGGATCGCCGACGACCGTGGACGTCGGCAACCTCTCGCAGGCGCTCAACGAGGACTGCACGAACTGCCGGACCACCGCGCTCGCCTATCAGTTCGTCGTCCAGGGCGACGGCCGGATCGGCCTGACCTGGCGGGGCCGCTGGCAGCTGTACGAGGTCGACGGCGCGCTCAGCCGGTTGCTGCGCAGCGCACGTCGGCATCCCGAGCAGGCCAACGACGAGCTCGAGCAGCAGGTCGCCGACCTGGCCAAGCGGGTCAACGACATCCTGCAGACCGAGGTCCGGACGGATGGGGACCCCGGCCGCGGCTGCTGGCTGACCACCCGCTACACCCGGGAGCACCCCGACCGCGGGCACGGCGCCCTGCGTTCGGCGACGACCCGCCAGCCGCTGACGCACAGCGGAGACCGCTGACAGAATCGGCCCATGCCGCTGACGAAGATCCACCTCCGCGAGGGGCGCAGCGCGGAGGACAAGGCGGCGATGGCCGCCGCCGTCCAGGAGGCGCTGGTCGCGAACCTGGGCATCGCGGAGGACGACCTCTTCCAGGTGATCCAGGAGTACGGCGAGGGGGATTTCCGGCACGCCGACGCCTTCGGCGACCTCGCCTACACGCGAGACCTGCTGATGATCGAGATCTCGTTCATCCAGGGCCGTAGTGACGAGGTGAAGAAGGCGCTCCTGGCTGACCTCAACGACCGGCTGGTCAAGGCGGTGGCGCTGCGACCGGACGACGTGTTCGTCATCCTCTACGACGTCGGCCCTGCGAACGTCTCGTTCGGCCGCGGGTTGGCGCAGAAGGCTCCCTGACCGGCGCCCTCAGACGCGGAAGTTGCTCACCAGCTCGTTCAGGGCCGCCGCCGACCGCCCGATGTCCCCCGACGCCGTCCGGCTGGCCCTGGCGCCGTCGGAGGTCGCCTGGCTGGCCAGCGCGACCGCGGCGACGGACGTCGTCATCGAGGCGCTGCCCTCGGCCACCATCCCGATCGCCCGGCTGATCTCCTCGGTGGTCGACGACTGCTGCTGCACGGCGGAGGCGATGCTGCTGGTGAACTCGCTGATCTGGGCGATCACCGTGCCGATGTCCGCGACCGCATGGGCGGCGGCCTCGCTGCTCCCCTGGATCGCCGCGATCCTGGCGGTGATGTCCTCGGTGGCCCGGGCGGTCTCCTGGGCCAGTTGCTTGACCTCGCCGGCCACCACGGCGAACCCCTTGCCGGCCTCGCCCGCGCGGGCGGCCTCGATCGTGGCGTTCAGCGCGAGCAGGTTGGTCTGCTCGGCGATCGCGGTGATCAGCCTGACCACGCCGCCGATCTCCGCGCTGGCCCGGCCCAGGTCGCTGATCTGCTCGTTGGCGCTCTGGGCGGCCCGCACCGACGCCGCGGCAACGTTCATCGCGCGGTCCGCGCTGCCGGCGATCTCGCTCACCGACGCGGCCATCTGGTGCGCGCCGCCCGTGACCGTCTGAACGCCATGGTCCA
>JBKPQU010000448.1:0-14870 GCA_046734255.1 Actinomycetota bacterium | reverse complement strand
GCTCTGCCATTGGGATCACCTCGGAATCGCGCACTGCCAGGCGGATGGAGGCTAGAACCCGCTGATCCGGCGGTCAACAATGGCCACGTGCCGGCAGAAGGCGTGCGTTCCGAAATGGCCCAGGTCGGGGACGTCCGGCTGCATTACCTGCGGGCGGGCGACGGGCCGCTGGTCGTCCTGCTGCACGGCTGGCCGCAGACCAGCCACTGCTGGCGGCTCGTGCTGCCCGCGCTGGCGCGCGATCACACGGTGGTCGCGCCCGATCTGCGGGGGTACGGCCGAAGCGACAAGCCGCGGTCGGGATTCGACAAGCGCACGATGGCGGCCGACCTTTCGGCGCTGGTCACCAGCCTGGGCTTCGACCGGGCCGCCGTCGTGGGGCACGATCGCGGCGGCCGCGTCGGCCACCGCTGGGGCCTCGACCGGCCGGAGCAGGTGGAGCGGCTCGTGGTGCTCGACATCATCCCCACGCGGGAGATGTTCCGACGGATGGACGCCCCCGTCGCGCTGGCTTTCTGGCACTGGCAGTTCCACATGCAGCCCGACCTGCCCGAACTGCTCGCCGGCGCCAACGTCCGCGGGTACCTGGAGTACTTCTTTGAGCGGTGGACCTTCCACCGGCCGGCCTTCGACGACGAGGCGGTGGACGAGTACGTGCGCGCCTTCAGCTGGCCCGCCGCGCTGCGCTGCGGGTTCGACGACTACCGGGCGCAGACCGTCGACATCGAGCACGACGAGGCCGACTACGCCGCCGGCCGCCGGTTGGGCATGCCGGTGCTGGCGCTGTGGGGGTCCGCCGGTTTTCCGGCCCGGTTCCCGACTCTGGACATCTGGCGCGACTACGCCCCCGACGTGATCGGCGGGCCCGTCCCGGACTGCGGCCACTTCATCCCCGAGGAGCGTCCCGACCTGCTCCTGGACCACCTGGACAGGTTCATCCGGACGGCGTAGGACGCCGCGGTCCATCCAGCGCTGACCCCACTGGCCGCCCGGCACGGTCAGGTGCATGATTTGCACCGATCGGTGGGTGAATTGTCAGTTATGGGAGGTTGCCATGGGTACGGTCGGGATCCGTGGGAAGGCGGGTCGTCTGGTGGCCGGCTGCACCGTGGCGCTGGCCGCCCTCGCGGGGCTGGCCGCTCCCGGGGTCGCCTCGCCGACGCCGGCCCGAGCAGCGGGCCGGCCCTGGCTGATCGCCGGGCAGACGCCGCCGCAGCGTGCCGACGAGCTGCTCGCGCAGATGACGCTGGACGAGAAGATCGCCATGGTGCACGGCGACACCTGGCCGCCGACCGGCCCCTTCGCCGGTCACGTCCCGGGTAACGCCCGGCTCGGCATCCCCGAGCTGTTCCTGTCCGACGGGCCGAACGGCGTGGGCAACGGGAGCACCGGCGTCACCGCGTTCCCGGTCGCGGTCACCGACGCCGCCACCTGGGACCGCGGCCTGGTCGAGGACTACGGCGCGGCGCTGGGCGCCGAGCACGCCGGCAAGGGCCACAACGTCGCGCTGTCGCCGACGCTGAACCTGCTGCGGACGCCGCTGTGGGGCCGCGAATCCGAAACGTTCACCGAGGACCCCTACCTGAACGGTCAGACCGCGGCCGCCGAGATCCGGGGCACGCAGAGCCAGCATGTGATCGCCACGCCCAAGCACTACGCCGCCAACAACCAGGAGTCCGGCCGGCTCGGCGTCCCGCTCGGCGGCACGGCGGTGAACGAGCTCATCTCGGATCGCACGCTGCAGGAGCTCTACCTGCCCGGCTTCCGCACCGCCGTCCAGGAGGGCGGGGCCGGCGCGGTGATGTGCGCCTACCAGCAGGTCAACGGCGACTACGCCTGCCAGAACCCCGACCTCTTGAACACGCTGACCTCGGATTGGGGCTTCGACGGTTTCGTGGTCTCCGACTGGGTCTTCGCCACCCGCGACGCCGTGCTCGCGGCGAACGCAGGGATGGACATGGAGATGCCGCTCGGCACGCACTTCGGTGACGCGCTGAAGGCCGCCGTGCAGTCCGGCAAGGTGCCGATGGTCCGGCTGGACGACATGGTCCGCCGCATCCTGGTCGCGATGTTTCGGGTCGGGCTGTTCGACCACCCGGTCGGCGGCGACCCCTCGGCGGTGGTCAGCACCCCGGCGCACGTCGCGCTGGCCCGCACGATCGCCGAGCAGGGCAGCGTGCTGCTGAAGGACGCCGGCGGCGTGCTACCGCTGGACGCCCGCCGGGACGCGTCGATCGCGGTGATCGGCGCGGACGCGGGCGCCGCTGCGCAGGTCGTCGAGGGCGGGTCCGGCGCGACCACGGTCACCGGGCTGGTCACCCCGATCGACGGGATCACCGCCCGCGCGGGCGCCGGGGTGGACGTCACCTACGCGCCGGGGACGCTCGGCACCGCGCCGCTGCCCGTGCTCTCCGGCAGCGGGCTCGCGCCCACCTCGGGGACCGGGCCCGGCCTGCTCGGGACCTACTACGCCACCCCCGACTGGTCGGGCACGCCGGTGGCCACCCGGGTGGACCCGAGCATCGACTTCGCCACCGCACCGGTCCCCGGGCTGCCCACCGCGTGGTCCGCCCGCTGGACTGGGACGCTCACCCCCGAGGCCACCGGCGACTACCGCTTCTCGGTCAACGGCGGCGGGGCCTTCCGGCTGGCGATCGGAGGCCGGCAGGTCGCCGACGTCCCCTACGCCGACTTCCCGACGACCGCACACGCGTTCGTCCACCTGCGGGCCGGGGTTCCGGTCACGATCAGCCTGGAGTACTCGACCGCGGTCTCCATCTTCGGCGCGTCGGTGCACCTCGGCTGGCAGCCGCCCGACCCGGCGATGCTCGACGAAGCGATCGCGGCCGCCCGGGCCTCCGACGTGGCGGTGGTCTTCGTCAACGACACCACCGGGGAGGGCGCGGACCGCACCGGACTCGGGCTGCCCGGCGACCAGGACCGGCTGATCAGCGCGGTCGCCGCGGTCAACCCGCGCACCGTGGTCGTGCTGAACACGGGCGGCCCGGTGCTCATGCCGTGGCTGCACCGGGTGGCCGGGGTGATCGAGGCCTGGTATCCCGGCCAGGAGGACGGGAACGCGATCGCGGCCGTCCTGTTCGGCGACGTGAATCCCTCCGGCAAGCTGCCGATGACCTTCCCGGCGAGCGAGCGGCAGGGCCCGGCGTCCGACCCGGCCGGCCTGTCCCTCGACACCGAGCGCTACTCGGAGGGGCTGCTGGTCGGCTATCGCTGGTTCGACGCCACCGGGCAGCGCCCGCTGTTCCCCTTCGGCCACGGCCTGTCCTACACGACGTTCGGATACGACCGGCTGCGGGTGAGCCCCGGCCCCGGCGCAGGGGCGACGGTCAGCGTGCGGGTCACCAACACCGGGCACCGTGCGGGGGCGGAGGTCGTGCAGCTCTATGTCGGTGACCCGGCCGCGGCGGGCGAGCCGCCGAAACAGCTCAGGGGCTACCAGAAGGTCACCTTGCGACCGGGGCAGCACCGGACGGTCACGTTCCCGCTCGCCGCTGCCGACCTCGCGGTCTGGAGCGAGGCCCAGGGACGCTCCGTAGTCGTCCCGGGCACCTACTCGGTCCTGGTGGGCAGCTCGTCCCGGGACATCCGGGCGTCCGGCAGCGTGCGGATCGGCTAGGGGCGGATCACCCAAAGTCACCAGCGGCGCTCTGACCGGCCGGTCAGGTGAGCCGGTCTCAGGCGGGTACCGGCCGGCGTCGATGACATGCCGTGGACTCTGTGCCGGACCCTGCGTCGACCCCGCCCGACGACCGCTGGATGGGGGTGGGCCGGACTGTCGCCGACGACGCCGCGACGGCCGGCCGCGAGGCGATCACCGCCGCCCTGGCCGGACGGGAACCCGCCCTCGTGATGGTGTTCGCCTCCCGCCTCTACGACCACGCGGCGCTGCTGGACGCCGTCCGCGGTTGCGTGCCGCCGTCGACGGCGATCGTCGGCTGCACCACCGACGGGCAGATGGCCGGGCCGGGCATGGACCTGCACGGCGGGAATGTCCGGTCGGGCGCCGTGGTGGTGGCCGTCGGCGGGCCGGGCTTCGAGGTGCGTACCCACGTCGTCCGGGACGCCTCGGCCCGGCGCCGTGAGGCGGGGATCGAGGCGGCAGGCGCGATGGCCACGATCCAGCGCCCCTACGGGGTCTGTGTGATGTTCAGCGACGGCCTGACCGGGGAGCAGCACGAGATCGTCCGCGGGGCGTACTCGGTCCTCGGGGCGGTCGTCCCGGTCGTGGGCGGCTGCTCCGGCGACGACCTCCGGTACGAATGCACCTACCAGTTCCACGGGGACGGCGACGGCGTCGAGATCCTCACCGACGCGGTGGTCGCGATCGGGCTCGGCTCGAACGCCCCGTTCGGGATCGGGATCGCGCACGGCTGGGCCAAGCAGGGCGAGCCGATGGTCGTCACCGCCAGTGTCGGCGGGCGGGTCTTCACGCTCGACAACGAGCCCGCGCTGGACGTCTACCTGCGCCGCATCGGTGGGGACCGCTCGCTGGCGGAGGACATCGACGCGTTCCGGCTGCACGCGTTCAAGCACCCGCTCGGCCTGTCCCGGCGCACCGGCGAGGACATCCGGGTGGTGCACGGCGCGGACCTCTCCGACGGCTCGCTCTTGTGCCTCGCCGACGTCCCGCAGGGGGCGCTGACCTGGGCGATGACCACCGACCCCGATTCCCTGGTGACCGCTGCCGCGGACTCCTGCGCGCAGGCGCTGTCGATGCTCGAGGGCAGGTCGCCGATCGGCCTGGTCACGTTCGACTGCGGCGCCCGCAAGATCATGCTTGGCGAGGACGGCGTCCGGCGGGAGATCGGCGCGATCGGGGAGGCGGTCGGCGGGGCACCCTTCGGCGGCTTCTACACGTACGGCGAGATGGCCCGCACCCACGGCGCCCGCGGGATGCACCATCTGACGGTCGTCGCCCTCGCAGTCGCCTGACCCGGCCTGACCTGGCCTGACCTCTCTGCGATGAGCTACCACTGGTCCACCCACCAGCTCACCGAATACTTCGCGGCGGTGAGCTCGCCGGACGACGAGCAGGCGGCGATCATGGTGGCGCTGGAGCGTGCGGCCGAGGCGCTGGACGCCGAGGTCTGCGCCGTGGTGCTCGACGGCGAGTTGCGGGGCTGCGTGGGGATCGGTCGGTCGACGCCACCCGAGGAGATCACGTCGCTGTCCCCGGGCCTGGCCACGCTGACCGTGCCGGTGATCGGCCCGATGAACGCGATCGTGGCGGACCTGGGGGCGCCCGGACCGACGGGCCGCTCCGGGCAGGGACTCCTCATGGTGGCCCGCACGGACGAGCAGTTCGTGCCGGAGGAGCAGCAGATGCTCCAGGGGATGGCGCGGGTGCTCGGCCTGGTCCTTCGCAGCCTGCGCACCCTCGCCGCGGAGCGGGCCAGGCATCAGCTGCTGGAGACGCTGCTGGCGATCCAGCGGGCAATCTCCAACCGGAAGCCGCTGCAGGAGGTCCTCGACGCGGTCACCGCCGGGGCCTCCGGCCTGCTCGGCGGCGCGGTGATCTCGCTCGCGCTCTCCGACCCGCTGAACGCCGGCCAGCTGATCGTGGCCTCGACGTTCGGTCACGAGGAGTCCGGCAGCGGTCATCCCGTGGCGCTCGCGGCCGAGGCGATGTCGGCAGACCAGCTCGTGACCCATCCCGACGAGGCCAAGGGCGGCTCGCTCGGCGTGATCGCTGCGCCGGTCCACGTCAGCGGTCGGATTGCCGGCAGCCTGGTGGCACGCTCGCCCGGCGGCGGCCACGGTGGGGAGCAGCGCGAGCTGCTCGCGGCGTTCGCTCAGCAGGTGAGCATGGCGCTGACCGACGCACGCACGGTGGAGGCGATGCGCGAGGCCCACCACGACTCGCTCACGGGCCTGCCCAACCGCGCGCTGTTCCTCGACCGGCTGAAGCACGCCCGGGAGGTCGCCGGCCGGCGCGGGGAGGACCTCACGGTCCTGTTCATCGATCTGGACCAGTTCAAGTCGGTGAACGACAGCCTCGGCCACCGCGCGGGCGACGAGCTGCTCGCGGCGGTCGCCGAGCGGCTGCGCGGCTGCCTGCGCGCGTCCGACACCGCGGCCCGGCTGGGCGGCGACGAGTTCGCGGTCCTGCTCGAGGGCGCGGCCGTCGAGGACGGCGTCCGGGTCGCCGACGGCATCATCGCCGCGGTCAGCGAGCCCTTCCGGGTGGCCGGCCGGGACATCTTCATCGGCGCCAGCATCGGGGTCGCGCCGGACCGTTCGCGCAACGCCGACGCCGGCGAACTGCTCAGCAACGCCGACGTCGCCATGTATCGCGCGAAGCGGGCGGGGTCCGGCCGCACCGCGGTCTTCGAGCCGCACATGCACGACGAGGTCGTGAACCACCTGAACCTGGCCAGCTATCTCCAGCGGGCGCTGTCCTTCGACGAGATGTCATTGCAGTACCAGCCGTTGATCCGCCTGGACTCGGGGGAGCCGGTCGGCGTCGAGGCCCTGCTGCGCTGGACCCACCCGCATCGGGGCAGCGTGCCGCCGTCGACGTTCATCCCGATCGCGGAGGAGACCGACGTCATCCTCGAGCTCGGGCGCTGGGTGCTGTGGAACAGCGCCCGGCAGGTCTCCGAGTGGCGGCTGCTGAACCCCGGGCTGACCTTGAACGTGAACATCTCGCCGCGCCAGGTGATGGACGCGCGGTTCGTCGTCGACATCGCCGACGTGCTCGACGGAACCGGGCTGCCCGCGGAGGCACTCACGCTGGAGCTCACCGAGACGCTGCTGCTGGTCGACCCGGAGGCGGCCTGGGCCCGGCTGATCGAGGCGAAGGAGATGGGCGTGCGGCTGTCGGTGGACGACTTCGGCACGGGCTACGCCTCGCTGTCCTACCTCCGTAGGTTCCCCGTCGACCAGGTCAAGATCGACCCCTCCTTCGTCTCCGAGCTCGCCCGCCACGAGGGTGCGGAGCAGGACCTGGCCGTGGTGCGCGCGATCGTGGACCTCAGCCGCAGCCTGCGCCTGGACACGGTCGCGGAGGGGATCGAGACCGCCGAGCAGCTCGAGGCGCTGCGCGGCCTCGGCTGCGCCCTCGGGCAGGGCTACCACCTGGCCCGGCCCCTCGACCCGCCGGACGCCGAGGCCTACCTGTCCGGGGCCTCGCCGGCCGAGCCCGCCGCGCGGACCGCCTGAGCCCGGGAGAGAAGGGTCGCCAGCTCGTCGTACAGCGTGGTCATCGAGACCGGCTTGGCGAGGAAGGAGTCGCAGCCGGCCTCGTCCGCGGCGGCTCTCTGTTCGGGCAGGACCCCGGCGGACAGCGCGACGATCGCCGGCCGGGGCTGCCCGAGCTGCACGATCTCCCGGGCGAGGATCAGGCCGCTGCCGTCGGAGAGTTGGACGTCGAGCAGCACCAGGTCGATCTCCAGCTCGGCCAGCCGCGCCCGCGCGCCGGCGATGCTGTCAACCTCGACCAGCTCGACGTCGGCGAGGGCGGGGTGGCGGGCGCGGCTGAGCGCCGCCCGGATCAGGTCCCGATTGATCGTCTCGTCCTCGACCAGCAGGATGCGGGACCGCGCTGAGGACGGGCTCACCGGGTGCCGCCGTTCGATCGGCCCGCTGCGGCCGTGGCGCGGGCGGTGGTGTTGAGCCACTGCTGGAGCGCGGCCGGCACCTCGTCGCCCTTCTGGAGGACGCCGGCGATCTTCCCGTTGAGCCGGGACTTGTCCGTGTCGGAGAGCTCGCCGGAGGTCAGGGCGAGGACCGGCACGCGGCGGGTGGCCGGGTCGTCGTGCAGGGCCGCGATCACCGTGAAGCCGTCGATGTCCGGCAGCAGCAGGTCGCAGAGGATCAGGCCCACGGAGGCGCCGCGGGCGGCGCGCAGCCCGGTGACGCCGCTGCTCGCGTGCTGGACCTGGTAACCCAGGGGGATGAGGGTGCGCCCGAGCACGGCGGACGTCTCGGGATCGGTGTCGATCACCAGGATCTGCGCGGAGGTCGACCCGCCCTCGGGGAGCAGGGCCAGCCGGGAGAGCCGGGCGAGCAACGCCTCCGGGACGATCGGCTTCACGAAGTAGTCGACGGCGCCGAGCGCCAGGCCGACCTCCTGCTCGTCGAGCACGGTGACGATGACGACCGGGATGTCGCGCAGGGCCTCGTCGCGCTTGAGCGCCCGCAGGATGTCCCAGCCGTCGGTCCCGGGCAGCAGGATGTCCAGCAGGATCGCCGTCGGTGACTCGGCCCGCGCCGCGTTCAGGCCGCGGTCCCCGTCCCCGGCCACGATCACCTGGTACCCGGCCCGCTCGAGGTAGGTGCGCAGCAGCCGGGTGGCTCCGGGGTCGTCCTCGATCAGCAGGATCCGGCCGAGCGCGCCGCCGTTGAGCTGCGTGGTCCGCGGCGCCGCGTGCCCTCCGGGCAGCTCGACGGTGAATCGCGAGCCGCGCCCCGGTGCGGACTCCAGCGCCACGACCCCGCCGTGCTCCTCGACCAGCCGTCGGGTCAGCGCGAGCCCGAGTCCGGTCCCACCGGGATGCGCGGAGCGATCGCCGACCTGCTGGAACTCGTGGAAGACGCGATGTTGATCCTCCGGCGCGATGCCGATGCCGGTGTCCGTGACGCTGACCCGCACGCGGCCCTCGCCGCCCTCGGCGGACACGCTGACCCGCCCACCCGGCGGTGTGAACTTCAACGCGTTGGACAGCAGGTTGTCCAGGATCTGCCGCATCCGTATCCGGTCGGCGTGGACGACCAGATGCGGGACCTCGTAGGCGAGCTCGATCCGTTGCCGGTCCGCCTCGGGGCGGAGGGCGGCGACGGCGTCCTCGACGATCGCCGGCAGGTCCAGCGGCTCGGGGTGGAGGTCCATCCGGCCCGACTCCACCTTGGCCAGGTCGAGCACGTCATTGATCAGCTCGAGCAGGTGCCGCCCGCTGGAGCGGACGTGCGCGATCCATTCGTCCGGGACCGCCCGCCGATGCTCGTCCAGCCACTCCTCGCCCTGCATGAGTTCGGAGAAGCCGATGATGGCGTTCAGCGGCGTGCGCAGCTCGTGGCTCATGTTCGACAGGAACTCGCTCTTGGCCTGGCTGGCGTGGGTGAGCGCGACCACGGAGCTGGCCAGCTCCTCGGCCAGCCGCTCCTGCTCGGCGAGAACGCCGGCCCGCTCGCCGAGCAGTGCCGCCTGGCGGCCGAGGCCGCCGAGCAGGACGGCGTCGTCGTCGGTGAACAGCGTGCGGTGGCCGGACAGGAGCACGAGCGCACCGCCGTCCCCGTCGGGCAGGTCCAGCGGGATCGAGGTGACGTAGCGGGCGGGTAGGCGGCCGACGAGCGTGCTGGCGAGGTCCACCGCACCGCTGGGGATCCGGGCGGTACGGCGGGTCCGGGCGCCGACGCCGTCCAGGGCGAGCGGGCGGTTCGCGGACAGCAACGCCTCGAGCCAGGCCACCGGGTAGGTGCGCTCCGGACGGACCGGCAGGCCCGAGCCGGCGACCTCCATCACCGTGCCGCCCTGGGTGCGGAGCAGCACCACCGCCCCGTCGGTCCCGGTGAGCTGGCGAGAAAGGTCGGCCATTCGCTGCCAGACCTGTTGCGCGCTGGCGTCGGGCGGGATCTGCAACAGGTCGAGGCTCGCGTGGTACGCCGATGTGGCCGACCACATCCGGCGCAGCCACGCCGGCGGGAAGAAGGCGACGGCGTAGCCGAACGCTGCCAGCAGGCCGATGCCGCGGGCCAGCGTGCGGGTCCAGGCGCGCACGTCCGGTCCGATCACACCGGTCGCCGACACCGCGACCGCGATCACGAACAGCGCCGTCGCGCCCGCCGCGAGCAACATCCGCACGCGGGGGGAACCGGCCCGGGGCCGTGCCCCGGTGGCCAGGGTCGTCGCCGCCAGCGAACCGGTCACCACGAAGGCCCCGGTCACCACGGCCACACTCATGGGGCTCGGCGGCGTGCCCCGCAGGACCAGGACGATGACCTGGCCGACGTACACGGCCAGGGTGCCGCGCAGCAGCCAGGTGGGCACCGGCCGCAGCTGAGCGGTGAGCCGCAGGGTCAGGTAGGGCATGAGGTACTGCAGCGCGCTCGCGGTCGTGTTCAGCAGGATCGGCAGCGGCCCGAAGAGCTCCCGCGCCATGTCCCGGATGAACAGGACGGCCATGGCGGTGAAGATCAGCGCGACGTCACGGCGGGTGGGATCGGGGGCGCGGACATAGGCCACGACGACCGCGGCCAGGAGGGGCAGGAACAGCGCCTCGAACGCCAGGGTAACGATGTGACCGCCCTCCGGGCCTTGACGGGAGGTGTCACAGTGTACACAACTGATCGCGGAGCGTGACTGAACGGGAGGATCAGACACGCGGGGTCGGCCGGTGCCGGCCCCGCCGGCCTGTGGGCGTCGTGACGACCCCGGATCGGCACGATGTGGCACCGTGGGCTTCCGGTCGGCACGGTGCGACATCGTGGGCAACCCGGACGGGCACAACGCCGCACAGCCGGCGCAGGCCGCCCCCTCCAGCGGAACGGCTACATCACGTCGAAGATCTCGTAGACCTCGACGCTCCCCCCGCTGGTCCTGACCGGGCAGTCCTTGGCCAGCCCGGCCGCCTCGCCGAGGCTGTCGGCAGTGATGATCGAGTAACCGGTCAGCCGAGCGGCACCGCCGTCGCTGGTCCCGCCGTCCGCGGCGATCGTCGCGGACGGGCCGAACGGGTTCCCCGGGTCGGCGACGGCAGCGCCCAGCGTGCCGAACCACTTCTCCCATGCGGCGGTCACCGCCGCCTGCTCCTCCTCGGTCTCGGGCATGCCCCCACCGGTGTAGGCCAAGAGGTACTTCGCCATGACGTCTCCTCTGCTCGAACGGCATCTGACGACTCCATGACGAACGGGCAGGCCCGGATTCGACCGGAGCGCGCCGGCTCAGCCCGGGCGGTAGCCCAGCCGGGCGGAGATGTCGCCGGTCGTCCGGCGCAGCGGGCCCTCCATGCGGTGCACGATCGAGTCGACCGAGGCGTTCCAGATCGAGAGGTGGACGGCGATGTTCACCGCCGCCACCACCTCGCCGAACCCGTCGCGGATCGGCGCGGCCAGCGAACGCAACCCCGGGGCAAGCTCCTCGTCGTTGACCGCGAGGCCGGTCTGCCGCACCCGCTGCAACGCCTTCGCCAGGGCCTCGCGGGCAGTGAGCGTGTTCGGCCCGCGCCGGGTCAGCTCCATCCGTTCGAGCAGGCCGGTCAGGACCTCCGGGCGCTGGTTCGCCAGCAGCACCTTGCCCATCGACGTGCAGTACGCCGGCAGCCGCGAGCCGACGTGGAGGTTGAGGTCGATGCCGAACCGCCCCTCGCGCACGCTCCGGCAGCGCTGTACGTAGACGATGTCGACGTCGTCGAGGACCGCCATGCTCACCGTGTGGCCCGTCTCGTCGGAGAGCGCCTGCAGGTGTGGCGCGGCGATCCGGGTGATCTCCATCGCGTTGACCGCGGCGAACCCGAGGTCGACCACGCGGGGGCCCAGTCGGTACTTGCGGGTGGCGGCGTCCTGCTGCAGGTAGCCCAGCTCGGTCAGCGTCGCGACGTAGCGGTGCGTGGTGCTCTTGTTGAGTTCGACGGCGCGCGCCAACTCGGCGATGCCGAGCAGAGGCCGGGTCTCGCTGAACGAGGACAGTATGCTCAGCCCCCGCTCCAGGGATTGCGAGTGGCGGGAGCCCACCGGCCGGGAACGTCCGGAACGCGGTGCCCGCACGGCTTTCAGCGAGTGCCTGTCCATCTGCATCGGTTGGCGCCCCATCTCGGCCTCATCTCGTTCAGATGACAAGCAGGACCCCAGGTCTCGGGTTCATCACGTGTTCCGGATAGTCGAACAGAGTATTGACGTGTGGGACGTCGATCACAATGCTTCGAGCCGCTGAGGCACCGCCACGACGGAGGTCTCCTGTGAAAGAACCGAACAACACACCCGGCGCTGCCGGGGCATCCCGTCGCCAGTTCCTCAAGGGCGCGGGGGCCGGCCTCACCGGCCTGGCGTTCTCCGGGCCGTTGCTGTCGGCCTGTGCAGGGTCCAGCTCCGGCGGCTCAGGTTCGACCGGCACCATCAAGATCGGTTTCGTCAGCCCCCGGACCGGCGCCACCGCCGGCTTCGGCGAGCCCGACGGCTACGTCCTGCAGTTGGCCCGCAAGGCGTTCAGCAGCGGGCTGACCATCAACGGCACGAAGTACACCATCGTCGTGGTGGACAAGGACAGCCAGTCCAACCCGCAGCGCAGCGCCCAGGTCGCGCAGGACCTGATCAACAGCCAGGCCGTGGACCTGATGCTGACCACCTCGACGCCGGAGACCGTGAACCCGGTCTCCGACGCATGCGAGGCCGCCGGGGTGCCGTGCATCTCCACCGTCGTGCCCTGGGAGGCCTGGTACTTCGGCCGCGGCGCCAAGCCGAACCAGCCCTCACCGTTCAAGTTCACCTATCACTTCTGCTTCGGCGTGCAGCAGTTCGCCAACGCCTATACCCACCTGTGGCCGCAGGTGGAAACCAACAAGAAGGTCGGCGTGATGTGGCCGAACGACGCCGACGGCAACGCGATCCGCGCGTCCCTCGGCCCGTTGCTGAAGACCGCCGGCTACACGATCGTCGACCCCGGTGCCTACACCGACGGGACCAACGACTATTCCGCCCAGATCGCGAAGTTCAAGGCGGAGGACTGCCAGATCTTCAACACATTCCCGATCCCACCGGACTTCGCCACGTTCTGGCAGCAGGCGGCGCAGCAGGGGTACAAGCCGCGGATCGCACAGATCGCCAAGACCGGCCTGTTCCCCTCCCAGGTGCAGAGCCTCGGTGCGATCGGGGAGAACCTGGCCTCGGGCGCCTACTGGACGCCGACCTGGCCGTACAAGTCGCCGTTGACCGGGGTGACCTCGCAGGCGCTCGGGGACGGGTACACCCAGGCGACCGGCAAGCAGTGGAACCAGCAGCTCGGCGCCAGCCTGGCGCTGTTCGACGTGGCCGCCGCTGCGTTGAAGGCGGCCTCCGACGTCAAGGACAAGGCGGCGCTGGCGAGTGCCGTCGCCAGCCTCCAGGTGGACACGTCGATCGGCCACCTTGCCTGGGGCAAGGGACCGGTGCCCAACGTCGTCGCCACCCCGATCATCGGCGGGCAGTGGGTGAAGGCCACCGGGAAGTTCCCGCTGGACTTCGTCCTGTGCGAGAACTCCAGCGACCCGAACGTCCCGGTCGCCGGTAAGCTCCAGCCATATGCCTGACGAAGCGCCCCCGCCGGTCGGCGAGGCGGGCGCCGTCCTGCAAGCCACCGGCGTGGTCAAGCGCTTCGGCGAACTCGTCGTCCTCGACGGTGTCGACTTCACCGTCGGGGCCGACGAGGCTGTGGGGGTCGTCGGTCCGAACGGGGCCGGCAAGACGACACTGCTCAACGTGCTGGCCGGCTCGCAGGCGCCGTCGGCCGGTTCGGTCAGCTTCCGCGGCGAGGACGTGACCAAACTCGGCGCGGCGCGGCGCTGCCGCCTGGGGGTGGGCCGGGCGCACCAGGTGCCCAGGCCCTTCGGCGGGATGACCGTGCTGGAGAACCTTGTCGTGGGGGCCACGTCGGGTGCGAGGCTGCGCGGCACGACCGCCTACCAGCGCTGCATCGAGGTGCTTGCCCAGACCGGGCTGATCGAGGTCGCCAACCGCCGGGCCGACAGCCTGGGACTGCTCGACCGCAAGCGCCTCGAGCTGGCCCGGGCCCTGACCACCGGCCCCGCCGTCCTGCTGCTGGACGAGATCGGCGCGGGCTTGACCGACGCCGAGGCGGCCCAGCTCGTGGCGACCATCAAGGGGCTGCGCAGCGGTGGGGTCGCCGTGGTCTGGATCGAGCACATCGTGCACGTGCTCGTCCAGGTGGTCGACCGGTTGGTGTGCATGGACGCCGGCCGCGTGATCGCCGACGGGCCGCCGGCCGAGGTGATGAGCAACGCGCGGGTGATCGACGCCTACCTCGGCAGGGGAGCGGCATGACGCTGCTCGAGGTCGAGGCGATCGAGGCTCGGCACGGGCTGCTGCGGGCGGTGCGCGGGGTGAGCCTGTCGCTCGCCGAAGGGGAGAAGGTGGCACTGGTCGGCGCGAACGGCGCCGGCAAGTCCACGCTGATGCGGGTGATCGCCGGGGCGCACACCGCGGCGTCGGGCCGGGTCCGCCTGGACGGCGAGGACGTGACCGAGCTGCCCGCCTTCCGCCGGGTGGCGCTGGGCATCGCGCTGGTCCCGGAGGGGCGCCGGCTGTTCCCGGACATGACGGTCGAGGAGAACCTGCTCGTCGCCGGCCGGGGCGCGCGGCCCGGGCCGTGGACCGTGGACACCGTGCTGGACGCCTTCCCGCTGCTGCGCCCGCTGCGCCGCCGGCGGGCCGCGACGCTGTCCGGCGGCGAGCAGCAGGCCGCTGCGATCGGCCGGGCGCTGATGACGAACCCGCGCGTCCTGCTGCTCGACGAGGTGTCGCTGGGCCTCGCCCCCGTGGCGGTCGACAAGGTGTACGAGTCGGTCGCCACGCTGATCGCCGGCGGGGCGACGATCCTCCTGGTCGAGCAGGACCTGACCAGGGCGATGCGCGTGGTCGACCGCTTGGTGTGCATGCTCGAGGGCAGTGTGGTGCTGGAGGGCACGGCCGCCGAGCTGACTCGCGAGCAGATCACCGCCGCCTACTTCGGCCTGCGCGAGCAGACGTCATGACCTGGGTGAACGCCGTCGTCCAGGGCGTGGCGCTGGGAGGGCTCTACGCCCTGTACGCGTGCGGGCTGTCGCTGATGTTCGGGGTGATGCGGATCATCAACCTGGCGCACGGGGACATCACCGTGCTCGGTGCGTTCATCGTCTGGGTGATCGTGGACAGGATGGCGA
>JBKPQU010000447.1:0-5773 GCA_046734255.1 Actinomycetota bacterium | reverse complement strand
GTCCCGGCCGGCGCGCACCCGCACGTCGTGCCTGGCGGTGGGTGGCCCGGGCACGAGGCCGGCGGCCTCGGCGAGGTCGCCGTCGGGGTCGGCGCGGTCGAGCGTCGGCCCGGCCAGCACCACCGGGACGCCGGCGCGCGTGAGCACCTCGAGGGAGGCCTCCGGGAGGGGATGGTCGGCCCAGACCACCACCGCGTCGGCCCGGCCCGTGCCGGGAGGGTGGTCGACCAGATCACCGAGATCGTGCAGGCCGAGGTCGGCCAGCCCCGTGCGCAGCCCTGCCACGGCGGCCGCGAGCCCCGGCTCGCGGAGCCGGACAAGCCAGGCCAGGTCGGGCACGATGTGCAGGCTAACCCGGCCCTGCGACAGGGCGCCTCCGCATCTGTCAGCCGACCCGCTCCGCCGGCCCGGACGGGAGGGCGTGCAGGAAGGCCGGGGGCCGGAAGCCGCACCGGTCGAAGGCTGCGCAGACCTCCGCCGCGACCAGCTCCGCGTCGCCACGCTCGACCAGGGCGATCGCCGAGCCGCCGAAGCCGCCGCCGGTCATCCGCGCGCCGAGCGCCCCGGCGGTGCGTGCGGCGGCCACCGCGGTGTCCAGCTCCTCGCACGAGACTTCGTAGTCGTCCCGCAGGGACGCGTGCGAGGCGTCCAGCAGTGGTGCCAGCTCGCGGGTCCGGCCCGCGCGCAGCAACTCGGCCGACCGGTGCACCCGGTCGACCTCGGTGACCACGTGGCGCACGCGGCGTCCCATCTCCTCGGCTAGGCCGGCGTCCGGCACCGCATGCCGCAGCTCGGTCAAGGCGCCCTCCAGGTCTTCGGCGCGCACCTCGGCCAGCCACCGCACGCCGAGCAGGCGCGCGGCGCCCCGGCAGGCCTCCCGCCGGGAGCCGTACCTTCCGTCGACCAGTGCGTGCCGGGCCCGGGTGTCGATCACCAGCAGCTCGAGGCCGGACGCCGGCAGGTCCACCGGGATGTGCTGGACCGAGAAGTCCCGGCAGTCCAGCAGCAGGGCCCCGCCGCGCCTGGCACGCATCGCCGCGGCCTGATCCATGCCGCCCGTGGGTGCGCCGGCGATCTCGTTCTCGGCCCGGACGCAGGCCGCCGCGAGCCGGGTCCGCCCGGCGTCGTCGCCGCCCAGCCCGAGGCCGAGCAGCTCGTCCAGCGCGAGCGCGATCGCGCACTCCAGCGCGGCCGAGGAGGACAGGCCCGACCCCCAGGGGACGTGCCCGTCGATCACCGCGGCGAAGCCGGCGACGTCGAAGCCGTCCTCGCGCAGTGCCCAGGGCACGCCCGCGGCGTAGCCGGGCCAGCCGGGCACGGCTCCGGGCGCGACGTCGTCCAGATGCCCTCGCCAGCTGTCGGCCTGGACCGACCGCAGGCACAGCTCGCCGCCGGGCTCGATCGCCACCGCGGCATAGGTCCGCTGGGGGAGGGCGAACGGCAGGCAGGAGCCGCCGTTGTAGTCCACGTGCTCGCCGATCAGGTTGACCCGCCCCGGGGCCGCCCACACGCCCTCCGGGGGACGGCCGTGATCGGCGGCGAACGCCGAGGCCACCGCCGCCGCGGCCTGGCCGTCCGGCGGCGCCGGGTACCAGGTCGGTCGCCGACCGCTCACGCCGGCTCCTCGCCGAGGCTCGTCGCCGCCGCGAGCCACGCACTCTGCTCATCGGTTCGCTCGCTTCGCTCGCTCACGAGGCGACCTCGCGCAGGCGTGCGGCGATCCGCTCGGGCTCGGAGTCGTTGACCCACGCGCCCATCCCGGACTCGGACCCGGCGAGGAACTTCAGCTTCCCCGGGCCGCGCAGGACCGAGAACAGCTGCAGGTGCAGGCGGCCGAGGTCGCGCCCCTCGCCCACCGGTGCCTGGTGCCAGCCCGCGATGTACGGCAGGGATCCGACGCCGTCGTAGTACCGGTCGGCCCGGCGCAGCAACTCCAGGTAGACCAGCGCGAGCTCCTCCCGCTCACCCGCGTCCAGCGCGGGCAGGTCGGGGACGTCGCGGTGCGGTGCGAGGTGCACCTCGACCGGCCACCGTGCGGCGGCCGGGACGTAGGCGGTCCAGCGCTCCCCGGAGAGCACGATCCGCGTGCCGGCCCGCCGCTCGGCGGCCAGGAGGTCGGCGAGCAGGTTGCCGCCGGTCCGCTGCCGGTGCGCCGCGGCCTGGGCCAGCATCCGCTCGGTCCGCGGGGTGACGAACGGGTAGGCGTAGATCTGCCCGTGCGGATGGTGCAGGGTCACCCCGATCTCCTCGCCGCGGTTCTCGAAGCAGAACACCTGGCGCACGCCCGGCAGCCCGGACAGCTCCTCGGTCCGCTGCGCCCACGCCTCGACCACCGTGCGCACCCGGGCGGCGGGCAACGAGGCGAACGAGGCGGTGTGGTCGGAGGTGAAGCAGACCACCTCGCAGCGGCCGAGGCCCGGGCGCTGCGGCCACAGCGGCTCGGCGTCGACGTTCGCCGCGAGCGGCGACTCGTCGGGCGCGGCCCGGGTGGACAACGACGGGAACCGGTTCTCGAACACGACGACGTCGTAATCGCTCGCCGGCACCTCCGACGGCGTCCGGCCCCGTCCGGTCGGGCACAGCGGGCACTCGTCGGCGGGCGGGAACAGCGTCCGCTCGTTGCGGTGCGAGGCGATCGCCACCCACTCCCCGGACAGCGCGTCCCTCCGGAGCCCCGAACCACCACCGGCGGAGGGCAGGTGCCGGGTGTCCGGCACGTGCCGCTCGGCCTTCCCGGAGCGGTACGGCTCGCTGTCGTCGAAGTAGACGATCTCCCGGCCGTCCGCCAGCGTGCCCCGGCTGAGCCGGATGCCGGTGCCGGCCGGCGGGTGGGCGCCGTCGGCGAGATCGGTCACGGCGTGCCCTCCCGGTTCAGCGGGACCAGCGGCTCGGCGAGCACGAACTGCGCGACCCGGGCCCTGATCAGCTGCTGCGCCTCGGCGTCCAGACCCGAGTCGGTGACGAGGACGTCGACCTCGTCGAGCCGGGCGATCGAGCTCAGGCCGACGACCCCCCACTTGGTGCTGTCGGCGACCACCACCACGCGCCGGGCGCAGCGCACCAGCGCACGGTCGGTCTCGGCCTCGACGAGGTTAGGGGTGGTGAACCCGGCGCGGTCGTCGAACCCGTGCACGCCGAGGAACAACCAGTCCACGTGCAGGCTCTGCAGGGCCGCGACCGCGACCGGCCCGGTCAGCGCGTCGGAAGGAGTCCGGACGCCGCCGGTGAGGACGACGGTCAGGTCGTCCCGGCCCGAGGCGTGCAGCAGCTCCCCGACCGGCACGGAGTTCGTCACGACGGTCAGGTGGGGAACGGCCAGCAGCTCGCGCGCGACCGCGTACGTCGTGGTGCCCGCGGAGATCGCCACCGAGTCGCCGGGCGCGACCAACGTGACGGCGGCGCGCGCGATCGCCTCCTTCTCCGCGGTCTGCAGACCGGACTTCGCCGCGAAGCCGGGCTCCTCGGCGCTGCGTCCGGTGATCGCGGTGGCGCCGCCGTGAACCCGCGAGACCAGGCCCTTGCCGGCGAGTATGCCGATGTCGCGGCGGACGGTCATGTCCGAGACGTTGAGCAGCTCGACGAGGTCGGACACGCGAGCCCCGCCGGTCCGGCGGACCTCCTCGAGGATGCGCTCCTGGCGCTGCCTGGCCAGCATCAGCCGTGCTCCCCGCCCGGCCGGTCGTCCTCGCGCACGAGCGCGCAGCCGCCCCCGGCCACCACCAGGCTGCCGTCGACGTCCGCCTCGGCCACCAGGTCGTAGCCGGATGCCGGGATGCTCACCGGCTCGCGGGTGTGGTTCAGCACGAACAGGTAGGTCGTCGCCTCGCCGTGCCGCCGGACGACCTCCACGCCGGGCGGGACGTCGGCCTCGGCCGACAGCCCGGCGTCCCGGCAGGCCCGGGTGACCAGCTCGGCCAGCGCGGCGTCGTCCAGCGTGGTGCCCAGGTACCAGGCGACGCCGGCGCCGGTCTCGTTCCGCGTGACCGCCGGTCCGCCGGCCACGGGGCCGTCGGCGTAGCGCGCCACCGCGGTGGCCCCGGCGAGGCGGGTCAGCTCCGTCCACACGGTGCCGGTCCATCGCCGTCCCAGCCCCTCGCCCGCCTCCGCAGCGACCGTCACCCGCTGCCCCTCGCGCAGGGGGTAGAACTCCTCGGTGCGGATGCCGAGCAGCTCTGCGAAGGCTCCCGGGTAGCCGCCGAGCCGGATGTGGTCCTGCTCGTCGACGATGCCGGAGAAGTAGGTGACGAGGACGTGGCCGCCCCCGGCGACGAAACGGGCGATGCCGGCCGCCGTCGCCTCGTCGACCAGGTACAGCGTCGGCACCACGAGCAGCCGGTAGCCCGACAGGTCGCCGGCGGCGTGGACGACGTCCGCGGTGACGCCCTGGTTCCACAGAGCGCGGTGGATCGCCATCGCCGCGTCCAGGTAGCCGAACGCGGTGCTCGGGTGGGACCCCTGGTCGCAGGCCCACCGGGCGTCCCAGTCGAGCACGAGGGCGACGTCGGCCCGCACCCGGCTGCCCGCCACCTCTCCGGCGCGGCGCAGGACGCCGCCGAGCCGCACCACCTCGCGCCACACCCGGGTGTCGGTGCCGGCGTGCGGAACCAGGGCCGAGTGGAACTTCTCGGCACCGGCGCGGCTGGCCCGCCACTGGAAGAAGCCGACGGCGTCCGCCCCTCGGGCCACGTGCGCCAGGCTCGTGCGCAGCAGCTCGCCGGGTTCCTTGGCGACGTTCACCGGCTGCCAGTTGACCGCGCTGGTGGAGTGCTCCATCAGGAACCAGGGCCGCCCGCCGGCCACACCCCGGGTGAGGTCGGCACAGAACGCGAGCCCCTCCCGATGGTGCGGGCGGGTGTGGTCGAGGTAGTGGTCATTGGAGACCAGGTCCTGCTCCGGTGCCCAACGGAAGTAGTCCATGCCGACGATGTGCGGCATCAGCATGAAGTTGGTGGTCACGGGCACGCCGGGGCTGAGCCGGTGCAGGAGGTCGCGCTCGGCCAGGAAGCAGTCCAGCAGCGCGTCGGAGCTGAACCGAGAGAAGTCCAGCAGCTGGGTGGGGTTGCCGATCGCTGTGGTCCTCCGGGGCGGCAGGACGTGCGACCAGTCGCCGTAACGCTGGCTCCAGAAGGCCGTCCCCCACGCGTCGTTCAGCGCATCGAGGTCGCCGTAGCGCTCGCGCAGCCAGGTCCGGAACGCCTCCGCGGACACGTCGCAGTAGCAGCGCGGGTTGTGGCAGCCCAGCTCGTTGGACACGTGCCACATCGTCAGCGCGGGATGTCCGTGGTAGCGGGCGGCCAGCGCCCCGACCAGCGCGAGCGCGTGATCCCGGAAGACCGGCGAGCTCGGGCACCAGCTCTGCCGGCTCCCCGGCCACAGCCGGAGCCCGTCGGCGTCGGTGATCAAGGTCTCGGGATGGCGGTGGTGCAGCCAGGCCGGCGCCGAGGCGGTGGCGGTGGCGAGATCCACCGCGATGCCGGCGTCGTGGAGCATGTCCATCACCCGGTCCAGCCAGCCGAAGTCGAAGCGTTCGGGCTCGGGCTGCAGCTTCGCCCAGGAGAAGACCCCGACGGTGGCGAAGCCGACACCTGCCTCGGTCATCAGCTTCACGTCGTCGGCCCAGACCTCCTCCGGCCACTGTTCGGGGTTGTAGTCGCAGCCTAGGGCGAGCCCGGGCAGCGGCCACGCCGAAGGCCGGTCGGGAGTGTCGGTCACAAGCCCGAGGGTGGCCCCCCAGCCACGTTTAAGTCAACAAGCTCGAACATTCTGATGAGCG
>JBKPQU010000446.1:0-13599 GCA_046734255.1 Actinomycetota bacterium | reverse complement strand
CCGATACTCCCCGGGGGCACCGGGGATACGGCGTGTGGCCGCAGCGGGCGGTGGCCAAGGCGAGCACCGGTGGCAGCCAGCGCGCTGGTCTACCCGGCCGGGGACAGCTCGCGGCGCGTGGCGTCGTGTCGCCCGGTCGCGGGCGAGAGCCGGATCCCGGCGTCGAGCACCGCGGCGCCGGTGCGCGCGACCAGGATCGGCTGCAGCTCCAGCGCCGCCACCTCGGGGAGGTCGTCGGCCAGGCAGGAGACCCGGCCCGCGACGTCCTCCAGCGCGCGCACGTCCATCGGCTGGCCGCCGTGCCGCCCGAACAGCCGGGGCGCGGCCCGTACGGAGCGGATCAAGTCCGCGACGTCGACGTCGGTCAGCGGCGGCACCCGGTAGGCGAGGTCGCCGAGCAGCTCGGTGGCGTCGCCGGCGAGGCCGAAGGAGACGACCGGACCGAACACCGGGTCCTCCGCCGAGCGCAGTACGCAGGCCACGCCGCGCGGAGCCATCCGCTGCACGGCGAGATCCGCGCCACCGAGCGGCTCGAGCCGCTGCCGGAGCTGATCCCAGGCCGCACGCAGACCGTCGGCGTCGGTGACGTCCAGCTGGACGCCGCCCAGGTCCAACCGGTGCCGCAGGTGCGGCGCCGTGGTCCGCAGCACCACCGGCCAGCCGAGCCGTTCCGCGGCGGCCGTGGCGTCGTCCACGTCCCGAGCCGGCACCAACGGCCAGAGCCGGATGCCGTAGCAGGCGAGCAGCTCGGTGCACCGGTCCCGGTCCAGGATCACCTCGCGGCTGCGGTCGCCCAGCCACTCGGTGACCAGCCGCCGGGCTTCGTCGACCTCCCGGGGCGTGACCTCGACCCGCGTGCCGGGATCCCGGCGGCGCCACGCGCCGTACCTCGTGGCCGCGGCGAGCACCTGCACCGCCTCCTCCGGCGTGGGGTAGGTGGGCACGCGCCGGAGGATCTCGCGGACCTCCCCGACACCCGGGAAGCAGGCCAGCACCGGAACCCGCGCGCCGTCCGCGCAGTCGGCCACCACGCGCGCGACGTCCTCCAGGTCCGTGGTCACCGGAGGCGCGAACGCGGCGATCACCGACTCGGCGTCCGGGGCGGCGAGCGCGTCGCGCAGGGCATCCCGGAACTCCTCCGGACCCGCCTGCGGGCCGATCCACGCCGGCCCGTGGACGACGGCGAGATCCCCGGCGCGGCAGGCGTCGACGATCAGCGAGCCGAGCGCGTCGCTGTTGCTCACCAGGGCGACCCTGGGGCCGGCCGGCAGCGGCTGGTGGAGCACCATCTGGGCGACGTCGAGGAGCTGGCGGATGGTCTCCACCCGGATGCAGCCGCTCTGCCGCAGCATCTCGTCCAGCACCTGCGCCGGGTCGTGACCCGGTGGCGAGGGCCGGCCGTCCGGCCGCCCGAAGCCCGACGACCCCGAATTGAGCACGATCACCGGCTTGGACCGGGCCATCCGGCGTGCGATGCGGGAGAACTTCCGGGCGTTGCCGATGCTCTCCAGGTACAGCCCGATCACGTCGGTGCCGGCGTCGGACTCCCAGTACTGGAGGCAGTCGTTGCTGGAGATGTCCGCCCGGTTCCCGGCGGACAGGAACGTCGAGATGCCCAGCCCGCGCTCGGCGGCGGCGTCGAGCACGGCCACGCTGAGGGCGCCGGACTGGGAGAAGAGTCCGAACCGGCCGGGAGCCGGCATCCGCGACACCAGCGAGGCGTTCAGCCGGACCGCAGGGTCGGCATTGATCATCCCGAAGGAGTTGGGCCCGATCACCCGCATGCCGTTGGCCCTGGCCAGCCTGACGAGGTCGGCCTGGCGACGGGTTCCCTCGGCCCCGCTCTCGGCGAATCCGCCGGACAGCACGACCAGCCCGCGTACCCCGGCCTGCGCGCACTCGGCGACGACGTCCAGCACCGCCGCGGCCGGCACCGCGACCACGGCGACGTCCACCGGCTCGCCGATCGCGCCGATCCCGGGCACGGCGGGCGTGCCGAGCACCTCGTCCGCCTCGGGGTGGACGACGTCGATCCGGCCGGTGAACCCGGCGGCCAGGACGTCGGCCAGCAGGTGGTGCCCGACGGTGTCGGTCCGCCGACTGGCGCCGATCACCGCGACCGAGGCGGGATTGAGCAGCCGCTGGACGCTGCGCGCCTCCGCCCGGTGCTCGCGCGCCTCCATCACCGCCAGCGACCGCTCGGTGGGGTCGATGTCGAACCGCAGCGTGACGAGGCCGTCGTCGTACTCGCTGCGCACCTCGTAGCCGGCCTCGCGGAAGACCGTGAGCATCTTCCGGTTCTGCGGCAGGACGATCGCCTCGAAGACGCGCAGGCCGCGCTCGCGCGCCGCGGCGGCCAGGTGCTCCAGCAGCACGGTGCCGAGGCCGCGACCCTGATGGGCGTCGCTGATGTTGAAGGCGACCTCCGCGGCTCCCGGGCCGGTCGTGTCGTACCGGCCGATCCCGACGATCACCTCCCCCAGCGTGGCGACGAACGCCACCCGCCCGACGTGGTCGACGTGGGTGAAGCGGTAGAGGTCCTGCTCCGACAGCCGGGGCAGCACGGCGAAGAACCGCAGGTAGATCGACTCCTCGGACTGCCCGGCGTGGAAGCGCTCCACCGCCGGCGCGTCCTCCGGGGTGATCGGTCGTACGTGGACCGTGCCGCCGTCGCGGAGCACGACGTCGGCCTCCCAGTGCGCCGGGTAGGTCACCGCCGCGGGCGGCCCGCCGGGGCCGTCTGACATGGCAGCAGGCTACGGCGCCGGGTCCGCGCCTACGGTGTGCGGATGCAGTTTCCCGACACCGTCCGGGCCCGGCGGATGGTCCGTGCCTACGACCCGGGCCGGCCGGTGGCGCCCGCGCTGCTCACCGGCCTGCTCGACCTCGCGATCCGGGCGCCCAGCGCGGGGTTCAGCCAGGGGTGGGACTTCCTCGTGCTGAGCGAGCAGCCCGACCGGGACCGCTTCTGGACGGTGACCACCGCGGGGGAGCCGCCGGATCCGTGGCTGGACGGCATGCGCAGCGCGCCGGCGCTCGTCGTCTGCCTGTCCGACCCGGAGCGCTACCTCGACCGGTACGCCGAGCCGGACAAGGGGTGGACCGACCGCGATCCCGGCCGCTGGCCGGTGCCGTACTGGGACGTCGACGTGGGGATGGCGGCGATGATCCTGCTGCTCGGTGCGGTGGACGCCGGCCTCGCCGGATGCTTCTTCGGAGTCCCACCCGAGCATCACGACGCGGTGCTGACGGCGTTCGGTGTCCCTCGCGATCGCCGGATCGTCGGGGTGGTCAGCCTCGGCCACGGCGCGCCCGACCGGAAGTCGCCCTCGCTGCGCCGCGGCCGCCGCCCGCTGCGCGACGTGGCCCACGCCGGCCGGTTCGGCGTCCCGTGGCCGGGGGTGGTCAGCCCCTGAGGACCTTCGCCTTCGCCGCGGCGAACTCCGCGTCCGTGAGGTGGCCCTGGGCCTTCAGGTCCGCGAGCCTGCTCAGCTGGGACGCCACGTCGGCCTCGGCCGGAGGGCCGGGGGCGACGGGCGGCGGCGGCGCGGCCCGGACCACGCCGGTGCTCACCGGGATGCCGAACAGGCCGAGCCCCGTGGTCCGGCCGCCTCTGAACATCGGACGAATCAGCACGTCGGTTCTCCAGTCAGGCGGGCGCCCCTAGGACTCGAGGCCGTCGAGGACGGTCTGGACGGTCTCCGCATCCAGGCGGTCATGGGCGACCAGCCGGCCGCCGCTGTCCCGGATCGCCGTGACGAGGCGCCGGGCCCAGGAGTTCTCCCACACGATCACGGCGGCCGAGCTTCCCGGCTCGACGAGATCGGCCGCCCGCTGCAGGTCGCTCTCGCCGAGCAGGCCGCCGGCGGCACCGTCCAGCTCGAGGTAGGCGCGGGCCTCGTCGCCCTCACCGAGGTCGGCGAGCTCGAACGCCGCGGTGGCACCGCCGGAGTCCTTGGTGATGAAGACCAGGTCGAGGATGCTGATCACGCCGGCCTCGATCACCTGGGCCAGCGCCGGGGCGATCCGCCCGTCGAACCTGCTGCCGGGGAACTCCACGACGGCCACCTCGACCGGGCCGAACGACGAGGGAGACGATCCGGTGTCTGCCATGCACACTCCTCGTCCACGATCGGCGGGGGGCTTGCCGCGGTCAGGCTACCGCCCCCACGCCTGCAGGGCGGCGGTCCGGGCCTGGGCGGTCTGCGCCTGGATGAGCATGAACATCGCCTCCCGGGCCAGGCGCTGCGCCGGGGATGAGGCCGACATCGCTCGCCCCGCGCAGGCGATGACGTACGCGGTGGTGGCCTGCACCATCAGCTGGTGCGCGCAGGAGCGAAGCTCCAGCCGCCGCTCCACCTGCTCGGCGGCACCCACCTCGTCGATCAGCCGGTAGGCCTCGGCGCGCACCCGGGCCATCTGCTCGCCGATGTGCGCGGCGGCATGGGTCGCCGCCGGTTCGCCGGCGTGCTCCCCGTGCTCGGCGAGCAGCCGCAGTGCTGTGCCGGCGATCCCGAACACCGCGGGGCTCGGGTTGACGGTCGGCCCGCGGTCGGCTGCCGACCACCCGGAGAACGGCTGGACCCCGACGACATCGGCGTCCGGGATCACGAGGCCGTCCACCTCGAGCCGGACGGTCAGCGTGGATCCCAGCGCCCCCAGCCGCATCGGCGGCGACGCCCGCAGATGCGGCGACGGCCGCGCCGGCACGAGGCCGCAGACCACCTCGGCGTCCGCGCTGGCGCCGAACAGCAGCGCGACGTCGTTCAGGCCCCAGCCGGTGTACCACGGGGCGACCCCGTCCAGCCGCCAGCCGCCGTCGACGCGGGTGGCATCGACCGGTCGCTGCGGCCAGCGGCGCAGGTGGGCGACGGCGAGCCCACCGATCAATCGCCCGGCCGCCAGCTCCGCGAGCACGCCGTCGTGGCCGCCGTACTCGACCAGGGCGCGCACCGGTGTCATGTGCTGGGTGTAGACGAACCAGGTCGAGGCGTCGGCGCCGGCCAGGGTCTCGTGCACCCTGCGGGCCACCGGTCCCGGAGCGGCCGACCCGCCGGCGGCCAGGGGTGCCGAGATCCCGAACAGGCCGGCGGCCGCCATCGCCTCCAGGTGTGAGCGCGGCACCTGGCCGGCGTCGACGTCGGCCGCGTTCGGGAACAACAGGTCCCCCGCCAGCCGGGCGGCCGCCTCGACCAGCGGGTGCCGCTCGATCTCGGCGTCGTCCACCCTCCGATCCTGCCCTGTCCATCCGGCCCGGCGCGGCGGTGGGTCGCTGCTCCGCCGGACGACGGCGGCACGGGACAATGCAGACAGGCAATCCGCACAGCACCGCCGTCCCCGTCCACCGGTCGAGGAGCCCGCCCGCGATGGCACGCCGCACCCCGCCCCCGCCGCCCGACTTCACCGAGAACATCGTCGACATCGACGTCCAGGCCGAGATGCAGGGCGCGTTCCTCGAGTACGCCTACTCGGTCATCTACTCCCGGGCCCTGCCGGACGCCAGGGACGGCCTGAAGCCCGTGCAGCGGCGCATCCTGTTCACGATGGCCGAGATGGGGCTTCGCCCCGACCGCGGCCACGTGAAGTCCGCGCGCGTCGTCGGCGACGTGATGGGCAAGCTGCACCCGCACGGCGACGCCGCGATCTACGACGCGCTCGTCCGCCAGGCCCAGGACTTCACGATGCGGGTGCCGCTCGTCGACGGCCATGGAAATTTTGGATCTTTGGACGATGGTCCGGCGGCTGCAAGGTACACGGAAGTTCGCCTGGCGCCGCCTGCGCTGCTGATGACCGACACCCTCGACGAGGACACGGTCGAGTTCGTCCCGAACTACGACAGCCAGCTCACCCAGCCCGAGGTGCTGCCCGCCGCGTTCCCCAACCTGCTGGTCAACGGTGCCAGCGGGATCGCGGTCGGAATGGCCACGAACATGCCGCCGCACAACCTGGTCGAGGTGATCGGGGCGGCGCGGCATCTCCTGGCACACCCCGACGCCACGCTCGAGGACCTCATGCGGTTCGTCCCCGGGCCGGACCTCCCCTGCGGCGGGAAGATCGTCGGCCTGGAGGGCATCCGCGAGGCCTACGCCGGCGGCCGGGGCAGCTTCCGCACGCGGGCGACCGCGCGGATCGAGAACATCACACCCCGCCGCCAGGGCATCGTGGTCACCGAGCTGCCCTACCTGGTCGGCCCCGAGAAGGTGATCGAGAAGGTCAAGGACCTCGTGCAGAGCAAGAAGCTGCAGGGGATCGCCGACATCACCGACCTCACCGACCGGGAGCACGGCCTGCGCCTGGTGATCGAGCTCAAGGGCGGGTTCAACCCCGAGGCGATCCTCGAGCAGCTGTACCGGATGACCCCGCTGGAGGACTCCTTCGGGATCAACAACGTCGCGCTGGTCGGCGGCCAGCCGCGCACGCTCGGACTGCGCGAGGCGCTCCAGGTCTACGTCGACCACCGGCTGGACGTCGTCCGACGGCGCACCGACTTCCGCCGGCGAAAGGCGGCCGACCGGCTGCACCTGGTCGAGGGCCTGCTGATCGCCATCCTGGACATCGACGAGGTGATCGCGGTGATCCGGTCCAGCGAGGACACCGCCCAGGCCCGGGAACGGCTGATCAGCGTCTTCGACCTGACCCAGGTCCAGGCGGACTACATCCTCGAGATGCCGCTGCGCCGGCTGACCAAGTACTCCCGGATCGAGCTGGAGCGGGAGAAGACGCAGCTGGAACAGACGATCGAGGAGCTGACCGCGATCCTCTCCGACCCCGGCGTGCTGCGCAGGGTGGTCTCCGACGAGCTCGCGGACGTGGCCGCGAAGTACGGCACGCCGCGGCGGACCGTGCTGCTGGAGTCCGCCGGGGCTCCGGTCGGTGCCGCCAAGGCGGCGCCGCTGGAGGTCGCCGACGACCCCTGTTGGGTGCTGCTGTCCTCGACGGGGCTGCTGGCCCGCACCGCCACCGATGAGCCGCTGCCCGACCACCCGCAGCAGCGTGCGTCGCACGACCTGGTGGTCGCGACCGTCCGGGCCACCGCTCGCGGCGAGGTCGCGGCGGTCACCAGCCAGGGCCGGATGCTCCGGCTGCCGGTGCTCGACATGCCCGTGCTGCCGCCGACCAGCGCGTCGCCCAGCCTGTCCGGCGGCGCGCCCGCCGCGGAGTACCTCGTGCTGGAGCGCGGCGAGCGCCTGCTCGGCCTGTGCTCGCTCCGCACGGACTTCCCGGGGCTCGCGGTCGGGACGGCGCAGGGTGTCGTGAAGCGGGTCATCCCGGAGTACCCGTCGAACAAGGACGCCTGGGAGGTGATCGCCCTGCGACCCGGGGACGAGGTCGTGGGCGTCGCCGAGCTGCGGGCCGGCGAGGTGGACCTGGTCTTCGTCACCAGCGACGCCCAACTGCTGCGGTTCGGCGCCGAGAAGGTCCGCCCGCAGGGACGCGCTGCCGGCGGGATGGCCGGGATCAGCCTCTCGCCGGGGGCCCGGGTGGTCTTCTTCGGGACGGTCGACCTCGAGGTTCCGGACGGCGAGTGGGGCAGCGCGGTGGTCACGGTCGCGGGCTCGACCTCGGCACTGCCGGGCACCCAGCCCGGCACGTGCAAGGTCACACCGTTCGCCGAGTACCCGAGCAAGGGCCGGGCCACGGGCGGCGTGCGCTGCCACCGCTTCCTCAAGGGCGAGGACGTCCTGCTGCTGGCCTGGGCCGGGACGTCGCCGGCGCGCGCGGCCGCGGCGAACGGCGTCCCGCTGGACCTGCCGGCGCCGGACTCCCGGCGGGACGGCTCGGGCGTCCCGCTGCAGCAGCCGCTGCACGCCGTCGCCGGACCGGCCTAGCGGCGCCGTCCGCCGGCGGGCGGGATCTCCTTGTCCAGCAGCACCGTGCGCCTGCGCGGGACGTACCCCAGCCGCAGGTAGAGCTGCAGCGCTCCGGTCGGGTTGTCGCTGTCGACGTCCAGGCCCGCATACTCCAGGCCGGCGTCCCGGAACGCCGACATCGAGTCGGCGAGCAGGTTCGCGGCCACGCCCCTCCCGCGCCACGGCCGGCGGACGCCGACCAGCATGGTGTAGCCCTCGGTGAAGCCCTGCGCCGGCCAGTCCTGGTCGAAGCCGAAGTTGATCACGTACCCGGCGATGTCGTCCTGCCCGGTCAACGCCAGGCGGCTCCAGTCGGCGCGGAAGTTGCGATGACCTGAGACCCAGGCGCGCCAGCCCTCGGCCGTGCGGGGCGAGTACCCCCAGTGGTCGGTCCAGGCGTCGTTGTGCGCCGCGCGGACCGCCTCGTCGTACCGGTGGTCGAACGGCTGGATCCTGACGCCGTCCGGTGGCGGCGGCACGTCCCGCAGCGTGGCGCCGATCGGGCGGCGCAGCATCGTGTAGTACCGCGCGGGCGCGAACCCGGCCCGCGTCGCCAGGCCAACCACGTCGTCCTGGCGCTCCTCGGCGCCGACGCCGATCCGGCCAGGCACCACCGTGGCGTCCCTCGTGTGGATCGCCCTCGCCCGCGCCTCCTGCCAGGCGAGCAGGCCGCGGCCGAGCCCCGACCGGCGATGCTCGGGATGCACCGTGCCCTCGAGGTCGTAGCGGCGCATCTGCGGGCCCGGGGACCGCGCGGTGACCATGCCGGCGGCGGCGATCCGGCCGTCCGGCAGGAACGCCGCCATGCTGTCCAGCGCCGGATCGACGCCCGGGGAACGGAGCTCGTCCAGCAGGTCCTCGGGCGTGTAGCGCTGCTCCAGCCCGTCGGCCTCGGCCGCGGCGATCACCGTCGCCGACCACGCCGGGGCGTCGGCCTCGACCAGATGGCGCCAGCCGACCGGGCTACCGGGAGGCGCGACCGGGCCGGGCGTCGGGGCGTCCGGCACGCGGGTCAGCTCTTGGCCGCGACGAAGTCCAGGACCCGCCGCCATGCGTCCGCGCAGGCCTCGCCCCAGTCCGCGAACGAGCGGTCGAAGAAGGAGTGCGGCGCGCCCTCGTACACGTGCAGCTCCACTTCCTTGCCGGCCGATCGGAGGCGCTGGGCGAACGCCTCGGTGTCCGCGACCGGGGTCGCCGCGTCGTTGCCCGCCGCGAGGATCAGGACGGGGCAGGAGACGGTGTCGACGGTGTCGACGACGCCCGGCCGCCCGTAGAAGCCGATCGCCCCCGCCAGGCCGATGTCCGCGCCGGCCAGCCGCCAGGAGTTCCCTCCGCCGAAGCAGAACCCGACCGTGAACACCCGCTGCCCGCCCGACGCCCGCAGGTGCTCCGCCGCGGCGGCGGCGTCCGATCGGACGTTCGCGGGCGTGACCTTCGGCACGTGCTGCTGCCAGTCGAAGTCCTCCCCGCGCTGCCCGGGACCGGCCGTGCGTCCGAAGTAGTCGATCGCGATCGCGTGCAGTCCCGCGTCGGCGAACCGCTCGGCCAGGGCCTGGTAGAAGGGATGCAGCCCGCGGACGTCCGGCAGGATGACGATCCGCGAACTCGACTCCTCGCTCGGATACGCCTCGAAGGCACCGACGGCGGCGCCGTCGTCCGCGGTCAGCTGCAGCGTTCGGGTGCCGCCGAGCCGGCCGGTGACCGGCGGATCCGGCGGGCGGCTGTCGGGCGTGTGGCACATGGCCCCACCCTTTCACCCGCGCCCGCGTGCGTCGCGGTCAGGGGCAGTGCCCGGATCAGGCGTCGATCCGGCCCCGGTCGAGCTCGGCCGCCCCCTCGACGAGGAAGTCCTTCCGCGGGGCCACGTCGTTGCCCATCAGCAGTTCGAAGACCCGCTCGGCCGCCGAGGCGTCGCCGACGGTGACCCGGCGGAGCGTCCGCCGGCGGGGGTCCATCGTGGTCTCCGCGAGCTGGTGGGCGTCCATCTCGCCGAGGCCCTTGTACCGCTGGATCGGTTCCTTGACCCGCCGCCCCTTCTTCTCCAGTCCCGCGAGCAGGCGGTGGAGCTCGGCCTCGGAATGGGTGTAGACGATCTCGTTCTTCCTGCCCCCGCCGCCGATGACCTCGATCCGGTGCAGCGGCGGCACCGCGGCGTACACCCTGCCCGCGTCGACCAGCGGGCGCATGTAGCGAAAGAACAGCGTGAGCAGCAGCGTGCGGATGTGGGCGCCGTCCACGTCGGCGTCGGTCATCAGGATCACCTTGCCGTACCGGGCGGCCTGCACGTCGAACGTGCGCCCGGACCCCGCACCGATCACCTGGATGATCGCGGCGCACTCGGCGTTCTTCAGCATGTCGCCGACCGACGCCTTCTGGACGTTGAGGATCTTGCCGCGGATCGGCAGCAGGGCCTGGAAGTCGCTGCTGCGCGCCAGCTTGGCGGTGCCCAGCGCCGAGTCGCCCTCGACGATGAACAGCTCGGAGCGGTCGACGTCGTCGGTCCGGCAGTCGGCCAGCTTGGCCGGCAGCGAGGAGGTCTCCAGGGCGTTCTTCCGCCGCTGGGTCTCCTTGTGCTGGCGGGCGGCGACGCGGGTGCGCATCGCCGCGACGACCTTCTCCAGCACGAGGCCGGCCTGCGCCTTTTCTGTGCGCCGGGAGGAGGTCAACAGCCTGGACAGCTCCCGGTCGACGACCCGGCCGACGATGCCGCGGACCGCGGCGGTGCCCAGCACCTCCTTGGTCTGGCCCTCGAACTGCGGTTCGGCCAGGCGGACCGTGACGACGGCGGTCAGACCCTCGAGGACGTCGTCCTTCTCGAGCTTGTCGTCCCGGGCGTTGAATTTGAGTCGGCGGCCGTTGTCCCCGACCACCTGGCGGAAAACCTTGACCATGGCCTGCTCGAAGCCGGCCATGTGGGTGCCGCCCTTCGGCGTGGCGATGATGTTGACGAACGAGCGGACCTCGGTGTCGTAGCCGGTCCCCCAGCGCAGCGCGACGTCGACCACGCATTCCCGCTCGACGTCGGCCGGGCTCATGTGACCCCGCTCGTCCAGCACCGGCACGGTCTCGGTGAAGTGGCCGCTGCCGTGCAGCCGCCAGACATCGGTGACCGGAGGGTCGGTGGAGAGGAACTCGACGAACTCGCCGATCCCGCCCTCGTGCCGGAAGGTCTCCTCGTGCGGGCCGGCCTCGCCGGGCGTGCCGGGGACGCCGCGCTCGTCGCGCAGCACGATCGTCAGGCCCGGCACCAGGTAGCTGGTCTGGCGGGCGCGGGTGGCCAGCTCGTCGTAGGCGTATGCCGCTTCGGGCAGGAAGATCTGCCGGTCCGCCCAGTACCGGACCCGGGTGCCGGTGACGCCCCGCTTCACCGACCCGACCAGTCGCACCTCGGACCGGTCCACGAAGGGCGTGAACGGCGCGTCCGGGGCGTGGTCCCCCCTACCGTCGCTGTAGACGCCCGGCTCGCCGCGGCGGAAGCACATCGCGTGGATCTTGCCGCCGCGGTCGACCTCGACGTCGAGCCGGGCGGACAGCGCGTTGACCACGCTGGCCCCCACCCCGTGCAGGCCGCCGGAGGCGGTGTAGGAACCGCCCCCGAACTTGCCTCCGGCGTGGAGCTTGGTGAAGACCACCTCGATGCCGGACAGCCCGGTCTTCGGCTCGGCGTCGACCGGGATGCCACGGCCGTCGTCGCGGACCTCGACCGAGCCGTCGGCGTGCAGGGTGACCTCGATCCGGTGACAGTGCCCGGCCAGCGCCTCGTCCACCGCGTTGTCGATGATCTCCCAGAGGCAGTGCATCAGCCCGCGTGAGTCGGTGGAGCCGACGTACATGCCGGGCCGCTTGCGGACCGCCTCCAGCCCCTCCAGGACCTGCAGGTGCCTGGCGGTGTAGTCCGACGGCGAGGCGGCGCGCCGGGCACCGCGCCCATCCGCTCGGGCGCCGGCGGCTCGCGCCCCGCCTCGGGCGGCTTCGGTGGGCTGGGCCGTCACGGGATGGGCTCCTTCCGGGTCTGCGGGCAGGCTACCTGCGCGCCACCCGTACGGCTCAGCGCCTCGCCGAGGCCCTGTGACCGGGTGCCACGGTCGATTACGGACAGCGACGGGACATCCCCTTCTGGTGACACCCTGTCGGCCCAACGATTCGCGGAGAGCGAACGCCGATCGATGCAACTGCCGGGAAGGGCGCCGACTGGTTCACTGTTGGCACGTGAGCCGCCCGCTGGAGCACCCTCGGCGGGGCCGAGCGAGAAGGCACGAAGGGGGTACCCATGAACACCGCGATCGCGCCCGGACCGATCACAGCAGCCGACCGCTGCGACCGTTGCGGTGCCCGCGCGTACATCCGGGTTACCCTGCCGGGCGGCGGTGAGCTGCTGTTCTGCGCCCACCACGGCCGCACCCACGCCTCGGCGCTGCGGGCTCGGGACGCCGTCATCCAGGACGAGTCCGAGCGCCTGGTCGAGACCCCCCCGATCGCGCCCGACGAGGAGCGCTGAGCCGCCGGCCGGGAGCCGTGCGTCGGTTGGAGGCCATCTGGACGGGATCACCCTCGTCGCAGGCCTGCTGATCGCACTCGGGCTGGCCGGGATCGTCGTGCCCGTTCTGCCGGGGTTGCTGCTGGTCTGGGGCGGCATCGCCCTCTGGTCCTTCGAGCGGCACGACACCCTGGCCTGGACGGTGTTCGCCCTGTCCACCCTGGTGATCGCCGCCGGCGCCCTGGTCAAGTACCTCGTGCCCGGACGGCGCCTGCGGGACGCGGGCGTCCCGTGGCGGAGCCTGCTGGTCGGCGCGATCCTCGGCATCGTCGGGTTCTTCGTCGTGCCGGTGGTCGGGCTGCCGCTGGGCTTCGTACTGGGGATCTACGTGGCCGAGCTGGTCCGTCTGGGCAGCCAGGCCGAGGCCTGGCCGTCGACTCGGCGGGCCCTGGCCGCGGTCGGCCTGAGCATCCTGATCGAGCTGGGCGTCGCGCTGCTCGCCACGGCGATCTGGGTGACCGGCGTGGTCCTCGCCTGAGGTCCGAGGCCCTCTACGGCGCCCCGCCGATGATCTTCGCCTTGATCTTGGCCATCTCGGGCATGGTGACCCGGCTGCACTGCGGCGGGGGCGCCGGCGGTGGCGCGGAGGGATCCCCCTGCGTGCGGTTGTAGGCGGCGCGCAGTGCCGCCTCGCAGGCGGCCAGGCTCGGCCCTCGGTTCAGGAACCACACGAGGCCGACGACGACAGCGACCGTCACCACGGCGGCGACGACCAGCTTGACGAGCACGGGCCGATCCTCGTCCTGTCCCGGCGTGCCGTCCAGTTCCGCTCACAGGCTCCGGGTGGGCCGGTGCTCACCCGGCGGGCATCAATCCAGGTAGTCGCGCAAGACCTGGGACCGGCTCGGGTGGCGCAGCTTTGACATCGTCTTGGACTCGATCTGCCGGATCCGCTCCCGGGTCACGCCGTAGACCTTGCCGATCTCGTCCAGGGTCTTGGGCTGGCCGTCGGTCAGGCCGAACCGCATCGACACCACGCCGGCCTCGCGCTCGGACAGGGTGTCCAGCACGGAGTGCAACTGCTCCTGCAGCAGCGTGAAGCTCACCGCGTCCGCCGGGACGACGGCCTCTGAGTCCTCGATGAGGTCACCGAACTCGCTGTCGCCGTCCTCGCCGAGGGGTGTGTGCAGGGCGTTCACCTCCGTGACGGCGCCACACGTTGGGTGGCGGGTGGCCGACATCGCCACTCGGCCTCACGCGAGTTGACAACCT
>JBKPQU010000445.1:0-4563 GCA_046734255.1 Actinomycetota bacterium | reverse complement strand
GAGACGAGCGAGGCGCCGGTGGTGACCAGTGAGCTCTTGTCCAGCCCGGCAGCTGTGCCGACGCCCTGTCGTAGGTGGACGAGCGTGAGCAGGCTGAGGACGCCGGTGAAGATCATGGCGGCCTCGAGGGTGCGGACGGCGACGAAGCCGAGCGCCATGCCTTCGTTCTGCCGCTTGACCACCGGGAACAGCGCGACCGCGGTTCCGATGCCGGCCAGGGCAACGATCACCTCGAGGAAGGCGCCCCAGAGCACGCCGGTGCTGCTGCCCGAGCTGATGATGAAGTCCCGATCGGTCTTGAGGTTGGCGTAGATGAACAGCGTGGGGATCGAGATGAACGTGATCAGGTAGAAGACGCCCGCGATCAGCGCGGTCTTGCGTAGTGGGGTCACCTTGGACTCTTTTCGTTGCTGTGGGTGGCACGGCGGATGCATGACCGGGTGGTGGCTTCGGCCATGCGGTGTCGTGTGACGCTCCTGCCGTCCCCACCGCCTCGGTTCTCCGTTCGATTATTAGACGGTGTCCAGATTCTGGACGGTGTCTAAACAGTGTACGCTGTGCACTCGGAAGTCAAACACAGTTAAGGGAGCGCACACCGATGACCGGAGTGCAGGGACGTCGCCGAGGTCCGCGGCGGGCTCTGACCGACGACGAGATCCTCGACGCCGCGCTGAGTCTGCTCGACGAGGGCGGGGCGAACGCCGCGTCGGTGCGGGGTATCGCCGCCCGGGTCGGCGTGGCACCGAACGCGGTGTACACCTACTTCCCGGACAAGGCCGCCGTGATCAAGGCGCTCACCGAGCGCCTGCTCGGGGAGCTCGATCAGAGCGTCTTCGCCGACCGCGGCCAACCCTGGCGCCACCGGGTGGAATCCCTCGCCCTGGAACTGAGAGCACGCCTGGCCGCCCACCCCGGCGCGGTGCACCTGATGATCAGCAGCCAATTGGACGGACCGCAGGCTCGCGCCCTCAACGAACGGCTCCTCGAGCTTCTCGCCGACGCCGGCCTGAACACCACCGACGCCGCCCGAGCGGCCCACCTGCTGATCGTCTACGTGTTCGGTTCCATTGCCCTGGACGTGGCCGACCTCCGCCAGCCCGGCCCGCTGCCCCCCGAGTCAGAACGCGTCGCCACCCGCGCCTTCGCCTTCGCCGCGACGCCGGCCGACCGCTACCCCCGTACCGCCGCCGCGGCACCCGTCATGGCCGGCTACATCTCCACCGAGCAATACCTGTGGGGCCTCCAGCGCGTGCTCGACGGCATCACCACCACCACGGCCAGGCGCCGGAAGGCACCACCGCCGGCCAAGACCAAGGGCAACGGCAGCCGTGCGGCCGGTTCTCGACGACGCGGCCCGGTAGAGCCCGATCCGTTGGAAGTTCACCACGCTGATTAGCGACCGAACGCGTCACAACCGAAGGCGTCACAGGAGAACCACGACACGCGCAGGACCGGGGCGACCTCGCTGGGTGATGCCATCTGTGGGCTACCTCGCTTGACTTCCTTCTGTACACAGTACAGTATCTATACGACGTCCAAAATTTGTACACTATCCAACAATTAGAGGTTCTTCATGACCGTCACGAGCACGGGCAACGGTCTTCGCCGGATCACCGGGGGACTGTTCGTGGTGGGCGCGCTCGCGTTCGCCGCGGCTGCGACAGTCCTGTCGTCGACGTTCGGCTGGCCCGACATCCTGCGGGAACCCGGCAGTGTGGTGTTGCCGGCCTTCGTCGCCGGCGGCACGAGCCTGGTCTGGACGTGGTTTGCGACGGCGTGGACGTACGCGATCTTGATGGTCCCCATTCTGTTGCTGCCCGCTGTGCTCGGGCGGCGCGATGACCCCGTGCTGCGTGCCGCCACCTGGGTCGGTGCGGCCTCGGTGGTGCTCTCGTTGGTCGGGTTCCTGCGCTGGGTGTTCGTCGTGCCGCCGCTGGCCCGCTCCTATGTCGACGGTGACGCCACCACCCGGGCGGCGGTGGACGCCGCGTGGACCGCCCAACACCAGTTCGGCGGTGCCCTGCTGGGTGAACACCTGGGTGAGCTGCTCGGCATCGGCTGGTCGGTCACCCTCTGTGTGATCATCCTGCGCAGCGGGGTCCTGCCACGCTGGCTCGGGGTTGCCGGGCTCGCCGTCAGCGGGATCTACCTGCTGAACCAAGGCGACATCCTCGCCACCGCCGTCCCCGGCTTCCCCGTCTGGGATCTCGCCGGGCTACTCGGCAGCACCGGTTGGGGAGTGTGGGTGGCCGCCCTCGGCGTCACCGTCCTGCTGCGCCCGGTCAGGGATACGAGCCCTTCCATCATCGACACCGCCGACCTCCCATCCGCCGGCGCCTCCGCCGCGATCCGGCCGGCCTCGGCCGGCCTGAGGAGCTGACCACCATGTCCCGACCCGCAGCCTCCCCACCATCGTTTCTACGCACCTGGTTGATCTGGACCGCGGGGTTCCTCGCCTTCCCCCTGGCGGGTCTGGCCGGAACGGCGGTGGTCGGCCGCGTGGACAGCCCGCTGTCGGCGCTGGGCGGCGGGGCGGTCGCTGGGCTGGTCATCGGCGCCGGCCAGGCGCTGCTCAGCCGCCGGCGCCTCGAGGTCCGCCGGTGGGTACCGGCCACCTCGATCGGGATGGGCGTGGGACTTCTCCTGGGCGCCGCCCTTGTCGGTTACCGCACTTCCCTGGCCGATCTCGCCCTGATGGGCGCTGTCACCGGCATCCCCCTCGGGATCGCGCAGGCACTCGCCCTACCCCGCCGCACCCACCTGCGCTGGGTCTGGGCCGCCGCAATGCCCGTCCTGTGGGCCCTGGGCTGGATCGTCACCACCGTCGGCGGCATCGACGTCGACCAGCAGTTCACCAATTTCGGCGCCTACGGAGCCATCACCTTCTCCGCCCTGTCCGGCCTCCTCCTCCACCGACTCCTGCCCTACCGCACCGATGCGGCCGGCCCGCACGTCACGCCCACACCCGTCGGGACGACGGCATGACCACCGCCCGGCACGTCATCTTCGGCACCGGCGCGATCGGCCGGGCCACCCTCGATGCGCTCCGCCGCCGCGGCGAGACCGTCCGGCTCGTCAACCGCTCCGGCCACGCGGCGGTGCCCGACGACGTCGAGGTCGTCGGTGGTGACGCCCGCGACCCCGCCTTCACCACCGCGGTCGCCCAGGGCGCCGAGGTCCTCTACCAAACGCTCAACCCGCCATACCACGAGTGGACCGCGCAGTTCCCCGCCCTGCAGGCCGGGGTGCTCGCCGCGGCCGAAGCCACCGGCGCCCGGCTGGTGAGTATGGAGAACGTCTACATGTACGGGCGCCCCAACGGGCAACCACTCACCGAAGACCGCGCCTACGCTGCCCACACCACGAAGGGACAACTCCGCGGACAAATGGCGCGGGAGCTTCTCGCAGCCCACCACGCCGGGCGCGTCCAGGTCGCGATCGGCCGCGCCTCGGACTACTTCGGACCCCGCGGCGGCGGACAATCCAACCTCGGCGATCGTGTCTTCCCCGCCGCCCTGGCGGGCAAGACCGCCACCGTGCTCGGCGACCCCGACCAACCCCACACCTACACCTACATCCCCGACATCGGCGAAGGCCTCGCCGTCCTCGGCGAACACCCCGACGCCCCCGGAGAGGTGTGGCATCTACCGAACGACCCGGACACCCGCACCACCCGCCAGCTCGTCGACACCGTCTATACCCTCGCCGGCCGACCGCGCGCCAAACTCCGCGCCATGTCCCCGCTGCTGCTACGCGCCCTCGGCCTGGTCAACCCCACCGTGCGCGAACTCCTCGAGATGCAGTACCAGTTCGCCGAACCCTTCATCGTCGACAGCAGCAAGATTGCGACCAAGCTCGGCGCGCACGCCACTCCGATCGATCAAGCCCTCGCCGACACCCTTGCCACCTACCGCCACGGCTAGCACCGCTCGGCGCCGGTGGCCCGGCGCTGCGCTCATCGGACGTGGGCTACGCACCGCATCAGGCGCCACTGCCGGCTGATCCAGGGAGTCGAGAGCCCTACCCTCCGACTCCTGGCGGTCTGCTCACCTAGGGAGACCTGAGTCCGTACCCTGCTTGCAGAGAGGCACACCCTGACGACGACGACCACCAAGACGATGCAGGCGATCGTGCAGGACGGGTACGGCTCTAGGCTGACAGCCGGTCCAGAAGCTCGCTCAGCAACGCCAGTTCACCCGGCGTCAACATCGCATGCTCGTGCGCTAGTGCGGCCCTCAGACTGATCGCGGCTGCGGCAAGCGTTCTCGGCGAGTCACCTGCCGGTTGAGCCAGCACGCCCGCCAGGGTTGCCTCGCGGACTCGCTCCGACAGCCCACGGTCACGTTGACTTTCTGGATAGGAGATGAGCTGGAGGGTGACACCGACGTTGGCGGCAAGGATCTGCGCGGCGGCGTCGGCTGGCGCGACACCTAACGCACCAGTGCGCGCCACCGCGTCGAGGAGCCGGGTCAGCATGTCCGTGGCGGGGCCGGTGATGGCGCAGGGTCGGCCTGGCCGGACGCGTCCGTAGAGCAGGGCGTAGAAGCTCGGATGGCGCAGGCC
>JBKPQU010000444.1:0-4267 GCA_046734255.1 Actinomycetota bacterium | reverse complement strand
GTGCGTCACCACGCGCCCCGGATCCGGCGAGGTCGCCGCAGGGGCTAGCTTCGCCCCGCTCCTCAGCGCCGCACGGCCGCCAGGGCGTCGACGATGCCGGCCCCGTAGGCATCGCTCCTGGAGATGGGCCGCCCTCCGAGGTGGCAGTTTCCGGTCGGGCACGCCGCCCCGGTGAGGTCACCCGGCGAGGTGTCGTCCGGGTCGACCGGCGGTGTCGTGTTCCGGACGCCGCCGCGGGCGCTGTCCAGCAGGATCCGCTGGATCGCGTCGGGGTCGTGACGCAACCCGGGGTTCGCGCTGGCGATCAGTGCCGCGACCGCGGAGACGTGCGGCGTGGACATCGACGTCCCCTGGATCGTGGAGTAGCACGCGTCAGGGTAGAAGATCGTCGGCGCTGAGAACGTGACGCAGGGGATCTCCTGCGCCCAGTTCGACGTGATGGAGAAGTCCTGGAACGCGGTGAACCCGTCAGCCTCGGTGTACGGGAAGCCGGGCGTCGCCCCGCCGTCCCAGACCGGCAGCGCGAACTTCCGCGAGCCGCCGGGGCCGGCGATGTCGATCCGCGGGCCGTAGTTGCTGTAGTAGGCGAGCTGGTCCTGGCGGCCGATGCCGAACGGCTGGTGCGCATCGGTGTCGGGCTTGCAGGTGGGGTTGCCGAGGAGGTCGAGGCCCTCGGTCACGTCGCAGTCCGCCGTGGGTGCGGCGACCACGTTGCCGGTGGACGAGACGTCGACCACGCCGGGGATGCCGCCTGGGGTCTCCCACATCCCGAAGAGGTCGGGGTAGTTCGTCGCCGGGTCAGGGTCACCGGCTGCGGTCAGCTGGCCGTGGCTGATCACCTTGCCCCCGGCGCCCACGCGCACGTGCTCGTTGCCGGCCGCGGCGACGATCAGCGTGCCCTGCTCGCGGGCGGTCGCCACCGTGTCCACGTACTGCCGGTAGATCGCGTCCTGCTCCGGGTCGCTGCGGTCGCTGTAGCCACCGAAGGAGATGCTCACGACGTCGATGTGGTGGTCCCCCGCGTACTGGAACGCGGCGAGCAGCTCGCTGTCGTACGCCGACCCGCACCACTGGGAGATCTTCAGGGCGACGAGGTTCACCTTCGGCGCGATCCCGTTGATCCCGACGCCGTCGAGGGCGGCGGCGATGTTCCCGCCGATCCAGGAGCCGTGCCCGTTCCAGTCGGTGTTCTCCGGGCCGCCCAGCTCGGCGGCCAGGTCGGCGTCGCTGACGCCGAAGGCGGTCTTGCAGATCGGCGGGTCCTCGGTCTGGGTGAAGTCGACGACCTTGCTGACCTGCTTGGCCAGCTCGGGGTGCGTGTAGTCGAGGCCGGTGTCGGCGACTGCGACGGTCACTGCCTTGCTGCCCTCGGTGATCCCGTTCGCCCGTGGCGAGCGGATCCGGTCGAGGTTCCACATCAGGCCGGGCAGCCCGAACGCCGGATCCAGGTCCGCCGTTCCGCCGTGGCCGCCGGACACCTCGTGCCGGGTCTGGGCCTTCGGCGCCGACGTGATCGCGGGCGAGTCCGGGTCGATCAGGCGACGGATGCGGTCCTTGGCCACCGTCGACGCCAGCCCGCTGGATCGCAGGGCGCTGGCCTCGGCCGCCGTGGCATCCACCGCCATCGTGCGCGTGCCGCCACCCAGGTCGTGGACGACGGCACCCTGCCGGCCCGCCTCCGCCTTCAGGGCGGCGACGTCCGCGTCGGTTCGCGCGACCACGACGTAGCGCGTCTTGCTCGCCGCGCCGACCGTGGCCGCACCTGCCCACGTGGGACCGGCCGCGGCGACCATGGCGCCCGCCGCGATACCAGCCATCACAAGCCTCGCCGAACGCGTCATCAAGACCCCCTTCGCCGGCCGCAGGCACGCGGCGCCGGTCAAAGCGATTTACCCCACCTCTGGTGGATCGACACGATATCGGCCACGGTCGCCGCAGGCCATGATCTGTTTCTGTCCCAATCCGGCCACCCCGGGCGCGCTTATCGGGAAGGCCCGGCTTGCGTCAAGCGCCGCGCCTCCGGAGTCCGGCCCATCCCCCTTTCGCACGGCTGGGGTGACCCCCTCGTCTGCCGGGGGATTTATCGCGACTTGTGATCGCTGTTGGGCCGGACGGGTAGTGGGACCTCACCCACTTGGCCTACACTCCGTGAGCGAATTAATACGATCAGTTACCGAGTTGGGGGGATTCGTGTCACTCGCTCCGCTACGGGGGAATGACGCCGGGTCGGTGGCCATCGACCTGACCGTTGGTGCGGATCGTCCGGTCGTGCTCACCGGTGCCACGCCGCCCCCGCCGCGGATGGGACCGCCGCCCGGCGAGTGGGACGCCGCGTGCCCGTGGTCGGTGCTGGACCGGTACCGGCAGCTGGCGATCCACGGCGACGCCGCCTCGGCGGTGGTGGCGGCGCTCCTGGCGTCCCTGCTGCGCTTCGGCGGCTCGCCGGAGGCCAGCTACGGCGTCTACTCCGCGCTGGTCCCGGTGATCTGGCTGGCCGTGCTCGCGGCGCGGGGAGCGTACGAGTACCGATACCTCGGCACGGGGACGGAGGAGTACCGGCGGCTGGCCCACGCCGGGCTGGTGCTGTTCCTGGCGATCGGAGTGACGTCGTACGCGCTGCGCGGCGACATCGCGCGGGGCTACGTGGTGATCGTCGTACCGGCGACGGTCGGGCTCACCGCCCTGGTGCGGCGCCGGCTGCGCTCGTGGCTGGTCGGGTTGCGCGCGCGGGGGCTGGGGCGCCAGCGGGTGGTCGTGGTCGGTCGGGCGGACGCCGCCGTCGCGCTGATCGACACGCTGAAGCGGGAGCCGGAGCACGGCCTGGTGGTCGTGGGCGCGTGCGTGGCCGCGGAGGGCGTGGGGGTCTCGCACGTGCACGACGTGCCGGTACTCGCGGACCCGTCGCGGATGCTGGAGATCGTCTCGGAGGCGGGGGCGCACGTCGTCGCGGTGGCGTCGCACCCGGACCTGTCGGGGGATGCGCTGCGCCGGCTGGCGTGGGAGCTGGAGGACCGCGGCGTCGAGCTGGTCGTCTCGCCGGGGATCGTCGAGGTGGCGGGGCCGCGGCTGAGCGTGCGGCCGGTGGCCGGGCTGAGCCTGCTGCACGTGGAGCGCCCGGCGCTGTCCGGCCCGCGGGTCCTGCTCAAGGCTGCGTTCGACAGCAGCGTGGCCGCCGTGTTGCTCGTCGTCCTGGCCCCCCTGATGGCGGCCCTCGCCGTCGCCGTGAGGCTGTCAACGTCCGGCCCGGTGCTGCGCCGCGAGCCGATGGTCGGCGCGGGCGGGCGGCACTTCGACATGCTGCGGTTCGAGGCCCCTCGGGCGGACGGCTGGATGCGTCGGTACTGCCTCGACGAGCTCCCGCAACTGCTCAACGTCCTCCGGGGCGACATGTCCCTGGTCGGGCCGCGGCCGCTGCTGCCCGCCGACGCCGCCGTCGACTGCGAGGACGCCGACCGCCGCCTGCGCGCGCGCCCCGGCTTGACCGGCCTCGGCCAGGTGAGCGGGTTCGCGCGGCGCTCCGACGAGGACGCGCTGCACCTGGACCTGCGCTACATCGACAACTGGTCGCTGACGCTCGATCTCGCCATCCTCTGGCGCACCTGGCGCGCCGTCGTCCACGGCGCGGGCGCCCGCTAGGCCTAGGCAGGGGGTTCACGATGGACATCTCGATCGGCAGCGATCCCATTGCGGTGCACGTGTCGCAGCAGCTCAGCGTTCACGTTGCGCCGACCCCGTCGACGCCGAGCCCGCTCGCCGGCAAGCACGTCGTCGTCGTCGGGATCAACTACGCGCCCGAGCCGACCGGGATCGCGCCCTACACGACGGCGCTCAGCGAGCACCTCGCCGGCATCGCCCGGCACGTGACGGTGTTCACCGGGCTGCCGCACTACCCCGAGTGGCGGTGCCCGGCGGCGTACCGAGGGCGCAGCCGACACTACGAGCGCCACAGCGAATCGCTCGATGTGATCCGGCACTGGCACCACATCCCCCGTCGGCAGTCGGCGCTGACTCGTGCCGCGTACGAGGCGACGTTCCTGGCGAGCCTGTCCCGTACCGCGGTGCGGCGCGCACCCGACGTCGTGGTCGCGGTGACGCCGAGCCTGTCCGGAGCGGTTGCGGGTGCGCGGCTCGCGCGGCGCTGCGGCGTCCCGCTGGTGACGATCGTCCAGGACCTGATGGCAAAGGCCGCTGCGCAGAGCGGCATCGGCGGCGGGGGAGCGGTGGCTGGTACCACGGCCAGGATCGAGGCGCGCGCGCTGCGCGCCGC